>CAZNFE010000013.1:0-17816 GCA_964571945.1 uncultured Pseudomonadales bacterium | reverse complement strand
TCACGCCGGTGTTTCGCTTTTACTCTGACAAAAAGACTACTGAGCCTCCAGGGTACGATCTGGTGCCGCATTTTGTTACAAATCACCTGCGCCAACAATACTGAGCACTTCATTGCAGCCATCCTCAATCATCGATGCCCGGGCATCCCGCAGGATTTTCTCAATAGGATACTCTTTACTTAAACCGTTCCCGCCAAAGATCTGCAGTGCTTCACTGGCCACGTCAAATGCGACCCGTGTCGCATAGGTCTTTGATGCAATAGCATAGTGCAATTTACCCTGTTCGGTACCATTGTTGATAATCGATACTTTTCTGGCGAAGGTGCTGGCAGTTTCCACTTTACGATACATATCGAACAGGCGCAGCTTGACGCTTTGATGCTCACAGATCGGTTTACCACCCTGCACTCTTTCCTTTGCATATCGATTAGCCAGATCGAAGGCTGATCGGGCGACTCCGGCAAACGTCACACCCATCCATGAATTAGCCAATGTGAGCGTACCATGAAGCGCTGTTTTGTAGGTGTCCTGATCGAAAATCATATAATCCGCAGGGATTCTTACCTCATCAAAAAACACTTCCCCTTGCGGCATGGATCGCTGACCAATCTTGTTCAGCGGTTTTCCTTTGGAAACACCGGGCAGATCCAGCGGCACCACGGCAACACCGCCACCTTCAAATCCTTTATCCCCGTTAATAGTGCAATAAAGCGCCATCACCGTTGCGATCGGTGCCCCGGAAACCCAACTGGATTTCTGGCCGCGAATCACATATTCATCGCCATCTCGTACTGCAATGCAATTGGCCTTAATCGACGGATCATTAAAATGGGGTTGGTTCATCGCCAGTGTATCGCTGCCATGATCGGGTTCTGTTATCGCCCAGCAACCACACTCATCAGGATTATTGCCACCATATCTCTTCACCAGTTCTTCATTACCGCTCATATTCGCCAGCCAGCTAACGAGTCCGCCACCCTGGGTGGTCACGGTCAGGGCCAGACCGGCATCTCCCCAGCCAAGTTCCTCACAAATTATGGCTTGAATTCGCGCGTTTTCCTCAGGAGTATATTCCGAATCAATACTGCCAAGTGTGTCGATGCCTAACTTGCCGAACTCCGCTACTGCTTTCCACATGGCAGATTCGGGATCTATGGTCTGTTGGGGATCAGGCATTTTGTCCAGTTCCTGACCCACCGGACGCATTACTTCTGCTGCAAATCGATGCACGGTCTCCTGTATCGCTCGTTCTGTCTCGCCCAGTCCTACTTCAAAGTCTATTGATGACATCTTGCTCTCCTCCTGATAATGACTCCTGATCGTATAGCATACAGTATGACAGATGCAGATCATTGTCACTTTGTTGGCCTTGCATGGAAAACCATCGAACTGGAACTCGGATACCCTGCTGATCAAACCGGAGAATTGAATAGAGCTAGAATCCAGGCAAACCTTGCTCAGGCAGATGCAACGATAAACAAGCGTCGAAACGGGTATAGGGTATTGCCATCGGGTCTGACCGGATAGGCTTTTTGTAAACGCTGCTTGTAGACAGGAAGGAAAATGTCCAGTTCCTCGTCATCCAGGCCATTGAGGATGGGTCTTAGTCCCGTGCCCTTCACCCATTCGAATACCGGATCAATACCACTCAGCACCTGCTGGTATTCGGTCTCCCATATATCCAGCGTCCTCATACACCCCGCAAGCAGATCGAAGTAGCTTGCTGCATCATCCACCCATCTTCGTGCAACTGCTGCTCTCAATTCATCGGTACCCAGGCGACGCCCGTGAATTTCACAATCGGCAAGCGTATCCCGCATCAATTGATGCGAGACGGCATCCCAACTGAGGGGCATCTGAACGGCAAGACAACCACCAGTGCTCAACATTCCAGCCAGTCGTGGGAATAGTAACTGGTGGTTTGGTAACCAATGCAGAGCCGCATTCGAGAAGATCAGATCCGGGCTTTTTTTCGGTTGCCAGTGCGCGATATCAGCTTCAATCCAGTCAATACCCTCCGGTCCCTTACCGGCTAGCTGCAACATTTCCAGAGAATTATCCAGTCCACAAACGCTGGCCGCAGGCCACCGCCTGGCAATCATCCGCGTAATATCACCGGTGCCGCAGCCAAGATCATAGATAATTTTAGGAGACTGAACAGGAATTCGATTCAATAATTCAATGGCGGGTCTTTGACGGTGGTCGGTGAACTTCAGATATTGAGCCGGGTTCCACACATTCTTTGCAGATTGTGTCTCATGGTTATTTTTGGTCACCGAATTTTCCGTATCCCTGCATTTATCCAGTCCAATTCTGTTCACGCAGTATCGTCATATCATCAAACCGGTGGCAACAGCCGGATACAGATTTTACCGCTAAGCGAATAGCTCACTCGGTCTTTTTGGAACCGGATACGTAGTCGCTGAATTCACCCGCATCAAAGAAAGTACCATGACAACTGGGACAAATTTCATATTTCAGGTAAGGGTCTTCCTGCTCAACCTGATCCAGCATTGTGAAACATCGGGGACATTCCACGAATACCAGTTCGTTATATTCTTCAGCAGAGTCTTCGTCGATAATATCGATCTCACCTGACCCCTGGAGTTCTTTGAGTTTTTCTTTCTCCAAACGATCGAACCATATGCCGTGACATCTTTTACAGCGATCAATCTCAATTCCCTGGAAGGTGATTACTTCCATTCCGGCACTGCATTTAGGACACTGCATCGTTGTCTCGTTAGAACCCATTTTTGTTACACCATGCAAGCATGGCGCACCTAAAACCGAAAGATCAGAATAACGTCGATCTTCTCAATCCGTAATCTATATTCCACTTCGCTGAACTTGTTGGCTATACATATTCGCACCGACGGTGAAATCGGTCAATATGAAACTTCAGGTCTGGCGTTTTTTCAGGTCCACCCCCGCTACCCGGGCTGAAAGGCTCGATGTGCAAGCAAATCCCCGGTATCCGATATGTCGTTGGTGCTTTTCACCAACATTTAACCGGAAAACCACCTTCTTTGCCTGTCAGGATTCACAAAAACTACCTTGCAAAAATATTAGTTCTTTATTTTCAATGTGTTAGCTGCACCGTTCACTGTTGGCACGAAATGTGAATTCATGTTGCTCAACTAACCGCTATTTCACTAATTTTACGTCTAAAGAGGTCGGTAACGATGAACAGTGTACTCAGCAAAACCAGATTTTTTGACAATCTGATCACTGCTGCTTTACTCACCCTTTTTGTAACCGGGTTTGGTCTATTCGCAAGCACCCAGATTGAACATCGCAACACGGGCTGTGATTATGGGTTGATCGAAACTGTGAATTCAGCTAACTGCAAAACAGAGAAAATTCAGCTCACAGACAGTGGCGCGCAGTTACAAGCTTGCCAGTGTCCCACCATCAGTTCACTGGCAGTGAGCAATCAGTAGGTACAGATCCCCCCGAGCAGGAGATTACAGCATGAAATTATTTTCAAGAATCGCGGACATAGTAGATGCAAATATAAACAGCATACTTGACCAGGCTGAAGATCCGGAAAAGCTGGTAACGTTGATTGCTCACGAGATGGAGGAATCACTGGTTCAGGTTCGTGCCAACACCGCGGATTTCATCGCCGAGAAGAAGTCGATCAGGAAACGAATCGACTGGCTTGAATCAGAGGCTGACTCGTGGCAAGAAAGGGCAGAGTATGCCCTGAGCAAGGGCCGGGAAGATCTGGCAAAGTCGGCGCTCCGGGAGAAAGAAATTGTTGCTGAGGCGGCTGTTGCTCTGCAGAGGGATCTGTCCCACATCGATAACAATCTCACCAGGCTGCAATCAGATACGCAACAATTACAGCAGAAACTTAAGGAAACCAGGCTGCGACAGGATGCCCTGATAATGCGCAGCCGCACAACCTCCTCCAGGCTGCGAGTAAAGCGACAACTGCATGATGCGAATATCGATGACGCATTGGTCAGATTCGATGACTTCGAGAGCAAATTGGACAACCTGGAAGGACAAGTTGAATCCTATGATCTGGCACAACAGACACTCGCCGAAGAAATTGAAGCACTCGATCAAGACCCGTACCTGGACAAGGAACTTGCCGCACTAAAAGCAAAAATCAGGAAATCGAATGATCCTAGAAACCGCAGTTGAACACGAATATGGGGTGAGCGATGGGGCGTCACAGCAAGGCGCGGCTCGCAGGCAATGGCCGCAACTCCAGGTTTATCCCATTCATGCCAGGTTCAGGAAGCCACCTCCATTATTGGATACATCTGTATCCACCAGGAACTCAAAGATGACTACTCGATACAGAAGATACAGCAGATCGATTCAAGACCGAAAGCTAGGCAAGGATCCTGATCGAAAGAAACTCGGCGGAGTCTGTGCAGGTTTCGGCAGATATCTGGACGTCGAGCCAATACTGATCCGCATCATAGCGCTGGTAGCCTTGTGCATTGCACCCCAGATTACTCTGCTGGCCTACGGTATTGCCTATATTGTGCTGGACAATCACATTACCTAATAAAATTCAGACTTGAGCGTGAATTATGGTTAAAACAATTGGCGTTATTTTTACTACACTGCTGTTAACTTCCTGCATCTCCTATCACCATGAGGGCACGGACGCATATAGTCAGTCCATCTCAATGCAAAGGGGCATCACAACATCGGAATGGGTTTACGATCATCTGGGGCATCCATTGAGCAGCTACTCGACAGAGAATGGGTCCGAAATACTCCAATATCAGTTTGATGAGCAGGAAGAAACCAGCGTGCACCTGTTCCTGGTACTCAATTTTCACAATAGAGAACACGGATTATCCAATCTGTTCATTGAAATTCGGGACGGTATCGTCAGGGATTACTGGCAGGACTAACACACGAACTGCACACACGAACTGCACACACGAACTGCCAGAATTTCATGATCGAGCCGGATCCGTCAGAATGGGTCTTGTTCGTCTGCTTCCTGATCTCCGTTCTGCACCTGGGTATTTCCGGGAATCTGATCTTTGCGCTGCAGTGCCTCCCACTCAATATATGTCACCAACTCTTCCCTGATGCTACTAACGATGAACGCAATTATCGCAGCATCATCAAAAAAACCCAGTCCTGTAATAAAGTCCGGAATGACATCCAGAGGCATCACAAAATAAAGCACCGCTGTTAGCACCAACAAGATGGTCTGCCAGGAAGCACCTTGATATTCACCCGAGATCCATGACTTTAACATCCGCAACAAGGCTTGCAGGTCTTCCCATACCCCGACTAATGCTGCCTGCTTATGCGCGGCTTTTTTCTTTGCTCTTCGCAGTAAATCGGCTGCTTTCCCCTTATCACGCAGGTACGCCTGCGCATTCTTTTTTGCTCTGTGAAATCCGGTTGGTACCAGTTCTTCAGGCTTTGATTTCCCGGGATCTTGTGATTTATGCATATCCGTGGCCTGCTACCCGGAATTGTTGTCACCACACATGAATGCCAACACCCACCTGGCTACAGATTTCTCATGGGTAGGCTGATTCAGCGAAGCGATACCTTCCTGATACGTTTCGGGACCCAATATTTCCTTGCGGAGTTCCATCAGACCACGGGAGTATCCTTTAACGAATTCAGGATGTCCTTGTAATGCCAATATGTGCTGATCCACCTGATAAGCAGCATAAGGGCAGAATTCGCTGCTTGCCAATAACCTGGCATTATCGGGCAATCGGGTGACCTGGTCCTTGTGAGAGACCAGCAGTGATATCTTATCTTCTTCAGGTAACATGAAATCTGCGACTTCACGTACCTGGCTGGTATGTACACCAATGCACCAGCCAACATCAGCAGCCTCTGCCTTGCCGCCCAAAGCCTGGGCGATCAGTTGATGGCCAAAACAGATACCGACCAGTTTCTTCTTTGCTGCATGGAGTTGAACGATGAAACATTGTAATTTTCGTATCCACCCCACATCATCATATACGCTCGCACGGCTGCCGGTGATGATGTAACCATCACACTCGTGAATGTCAGCAGGATAAATCTCATGCAGAACGTCATAGACCTGATATTTCAGCTTTCGCCCCTCTGAGCCCTCGGTGAGAAGGTCTTTGAGCATCTTGACATAATTCCCAAATTCAGCGTTCAACGGTGCCAGAGCAGGATCAGCTTCGAGGATCCCGATGATCATAATTTCATCCCCCGGATGGTATATTTTTTTGTCATTGATGTTCCATCCCACCATTCACACAATTTCGAAATAACGCTTCAATTGCCAATCGTTCACGTGACGCTCATATTCACGAACCTCCCATTCACGGCTGGAAACGAAGTGGTCTACAAATTCATCACCCAGCAACTTCCGTACTTCACTGGAGGAATCAAGATCTCTGGTCGACTCCTTCAGGCAACCAGGCAATTGCAGGGATAAATCCAGTTGGTCCTGGACGGCGTAGGCATTCCCTGCAACGGGCTCACCCAGTTCCAGTTTCTGCTGAATTCCCAATAAGCCTGCACCAATATTCGCCGCAGCAACAAGATAGGGAGTTGCATCAGCGGCACCAATTCTGAATTCCACTCGTTGTGCTTTCGGCGACCCGGGTATCACCCGGAGTGCGGTCGTGCGGTTGTCAACTCCCCATGTGGAAGCAGTCGGCGCCCAGGCACCTTTCACAAGGCGCGTATAACTATTAATAGTCGGCGCACACAAAGGCAAAATCTGCTTCAGATACATCTGTTGTCCCGACACATACTGCCGCATTACGTCACTCATGTTGTATTCGGCTGTAGGTGAATAAAAAACACTTTCACCCGAATCGATATCGAACAATGATTGATGCACGTGGCCGCTCTGACCCGGATAATCCATGGACCACTTCGCCATGAATGTCGCCATCAAATCTCTCTTCTGAAAAAACGCCTTACTAAAGGTTTTGAAAAGCACTGCTTTATCCGCAGCCTGCAAGGCATCGTCGACAGCAATCGCTGCTTCCCATACACCTGGGCCGGTTTCACAATGCAGCCCTTCAAGTGGAATATCATGCCTGGCTGAATAATCCATAAATTCATTGAAGAGATCAGATAAACTCATGGTTCGAAGCACGGAATAACCAAAATTGCCAGGCGATAGAGGCACCAGATCAGCGTAGTTTTTTTCGCGAATGCTATGGCTGGTTTCCCTGAAAATGAAGAACTCGTACTCAAAGGCAATTTTTACTCCCACACCCATCTCTGATGCCAGTGCCAGCATCTGTTTCAATTTGCTGCGCGGACAGATGGGATGCAGGCTCTCGCCATCAGCTTGCACAAACTCACCGATAAAATAGGGAATTCCGCCCTCTTCTGCCAGGCGTCTTTCTGTGGTCAGATCGAGTCGATATAAGGCATCCGGAAAAGCAGTATGCCAGCCTGTAAACTTTGCGTTATCGTATAACTGGTCATTCATATCCCATCCCAGCACACAGTCACAGAAACCTGAGTTACCGGTTACTACCGACTCGAACTTATCCAGGCTGATGTATTTCCCGCGAATAACACCATCGATATCCGTGACGCCCAGCTTCACTCTTGAGATACCCTGCTGTTTGTATCCTGATATCTTTTCAACTAAATCTACTTTGTTCATGTCATCACTCCGTGAACGCATTCCCGAGGCTGGCCTACCTGCATTTTCTGAACCGGTCCGCGCATTCGCGCCAGCGGCAATCCACATACAAAAAGTAATCCACTGTTTCTGTGGATAAGCCTGGGGGTAACCATGTTATTGAATACTGCAACCAGCGCAACGTGTCGATATCCCGAATTGGTCAATTTTTGTACAAGCACGGATCCCATGGTTAATATCCTGATTTAATGATATTGGTACAATCACAGGCTGCACCAATCTTCATTTTGAATCACGATCGTGGCTTGAGTGGTCTATGTTTGAATTAATCTTCCAATGGCAGATTGCTCACTCCGTCAGAAGAATTTTCATCATCTGCATCTGGCTCGTCCATAATTTCCAAATGCTGTGGCATCGCCTTACTCACCTTGGCACCCAACGCCTTCATTCCTTCCGCCCGATTGATCAAATTACCTCGCCCGGATACGAGTTTGTTATGCGCCTTATCATATGCCTTCCGGGTAGCCTCAATTCTGGCGCCAATATCTTCCACATCCCGCACAAAATTCACAAACTTGTCATATAACCTGCCGGCAGTGGTGGCAATTTTCTGGGCATTGCGATTTTGATGCTCGTAACGCCAGATATTCTGGATAATCCGTAATGTCGCCAGTAACGTGGAGGGAGCAACGAGTACGATATTCTTATCAAACGCCTCGCCGAAAAGATTGCTGTCATGTTGAACAGCCAGTGAAAAAGCAGCTTCAATGGGAATAAAGAGCAACACAAAATCCAATGATTCAACAGTCTCGAGTTTCTGGTAGTCCTTCTCGCTCAAACTCTTGATGTGGGAACGCAAAGATTGGATATGCAAATTCAGTTCGCGGTTTTTCTCCTCCTCATCATCAATAGAACAGTACCGCTCATAAGCTGTCAAAGATACCTTGGAATCAATAATGACTTCTTTGCCTTCAGGAAGATGGACGATTACGTCAGGTTGCAGTCGACGGCCTTCCTCATTCTTCAGACTAACCTGGATATCGTATTCACGACCCTTCATCAGGCCTGATTTTTCCAGCACGCGCTCCAATATTATCTCACCCCAGTTACCCTGTACTTTACTCTGCCCTTTCAGGGCATTGGTAAGATTAATTGCATCTTCACTGATACGCGTATTGAGTTCCTTCAGGTTCTTTACTTCATTTGCCAGGGAAAAACGTTCCTTGCTCTCTTTGTCGTAGGTTTCTTCAACCTTCTTCTCAAAATCCTTGATTCGCTCGCTCAGAGGTTTGAGCAATCCATCTAATTGTTCCCGACTGCGCTCTGTGAATACCTTCTGCTTACTATCAAATATCTCGTTGGCGATATTCTTGAATGCTTCCGCCATCTTTTCCCTGGCATTTTCAAGCAGCGCCAATTTTTCTGCTGCCTGTTTGGTTTCATGCTCCAGCTTCGTTTCTAGCGCCACTACCTGCTCACGCAATTTGAGATTGTCACCGCGCTGGTTTTCACGTTCAAGAGTGATTTTTTCCATGCTCGCATGCGCTTCAGACAGTTCCTTCCGCAAGTTTTTGATGTCATTGTCTGCTGAAGTCTCTGCCAGAGTAGCTGCATGTACGGCCGCGATTTCCCGCCGACGAAAATAGCTGGACACAGACCAACCGGTTGCAGCAATTCCCGTGATTATCCCGACCAGGGTGGAAACAATGATTACATAGTCCATTAATCTATCCAGTAGATAGTCGTGTGCAGACCTTATGCATTATCAATGCATGAAATTAAACATTTTCCGTCGATACTGTGTAGCCAGTGGGTCACTCTTTCCCAGTAACTCAAATACTTTGATCATCGTCAATCGCGCCAGATCATCGCCGAATTGGCGATCCTGCTGCAAAATCGTTAGCAAATTTTCCAGGGCTGACTGTATATCATCATCAAGCACCTGCAAGATGGCCAGGTCAAATCGTGCCTGTGAATTGGACGGCTCCGCTGCCAGTTTATCTTTCAGCACTTCAATATTGTCCAGAGCTTCTGCCAGTTCCATGAATTCCAACCGGTAAGTCGGCTTACCAATGCCTTCAGCATCTCTGGGTAGTGCTGCCAGGATCTGCCGGGCTTCATCCAGACGATCTTCCATTATCAGAAGATCACATAATTCGGTATGCAATCCAAAATTCTGGGGTTCTTCAGCAATGACCTGTTGCAACAGCGCTATTGCCTGCTCCCGCTCACCAGCCACAATCAGTTGTTTGATTTGATCTCTGATCCGCTCAATAGGACTCTGTGTTGCCTGTTCCAGCATCTCTCTTAGACTGGCTTCTTCCTGGGGTCCTTCCAGGTTGTTGGCTATCTGACCCTGGACAATCAATTTTAGCGTCGGCAGAGTACGAACACCCAATTGCTGTACCAGCGCCTGGTTTTCCGTGATGTTGACCCGTGCAAGTACAAATTTACCTTGAAAACTCTCAGCAAGGCGCAACAGAACCGGCGTCAGTTGCCTGCTCGGTTCAGCTTCGTCTGCATAGAACTCCAGCAGCACCGGCGCTTGTTTCGATTTTTCAATTACATCAGCCTGAAAGCCTTCGATGCTGACATTAACAACATGGGGAATCGTATTCATAAAGCTGGTTCGTTGTGGGACAGAAAGGAAGCAAGACTACCTTTTTAAGCATTTTTTTTCATCCCTTATATACCATAAACCAAATTCTCCAAACACATGCCATTAAGAGTTTTACCGATTCCAGTTGTAGATATCGTGTGGCTGGCAGACATAAATGCCTCCCGGGTCCAATGGTACATCCATAAGGGTTGCATTAGTGCTATGAATCGGCTGGAACCAGGCGGGGTCTTACCAGGTGATGCGACATGCGGTGATGCGGCATACCGACAGGAACAAATTAGTGTTTTTGCTTCATCCAGGCATCCATGCCATCTTTCAAATGGTAGCAACTGTCAACATAAGACGTATCGATTCTGGACAGTGCAAGCGCGGACCTTTCACCAAAAGCACAGAAGAAAACCACCTGTTTCCCATCTGCAAGGTGGCGCAATAGAGGATGCTCAATATCCAGTAGGACATCATCCAGTTCCGTGTAAGGCACCCGCAGACTACCCTCTATCGTGCCTGTTTTCTCAATCTCTTCATCAGCCCTCAGATCGACAAAGAGTATCCGCTCATCCATGGCCTTTTTTCTGGCTTCGGCCACGGAAAGTACCCTGTCTGCGTCAAGATTCATTCCAATATCATCGCCCAAACTGACATTCGCCGGTACGGCGACATCCATCATTGCCGGATCAGGCAACTCCAGGTTAGTCATGATTTCTATATATTCCGCCCGGGTTCGATTGGCTACACGGGGGTTTGTAGTTTTCTCGATGGCGATTGTTGAGAGATTTTCACCTTTATAATCATGCCCGGGATAGACTACCGTTTCGTCAGGCAATGTAAATAGTTGTTGCACAATCGAGTCGTACGATGCACCGGCATCACCACCCTGAAAATCCGTCCGTCCGGTACCTGCGATCAGCAGCGTATCCCCGCTGAAGATAAATCCCGGCATATAGAAACTACAGGAATCTTTTGTATGGCCAGGCGTATTGAGCACCTTTAGGCTAACACCCTGTATCTGAATCCTGTCACCATGCGCTACTCGAAGCGATGATCTGGCAACTGCACTTTGCTCACTTACCACCGTCATACAGGCAGTCTGGTTTCTCAGTTCGGCCATCCCGCTTTTATGGTCTGCATGGGTATGCGTATCGACAACTTTCGCCAATGTGAGTTGGTGTAACGCCAGGAATTGAAGATATTCCGAGGTGTTTTCAAGCACTGAATCGATAATCAGGGCTTCAGCACCAATGCGTTCTGCCAACAGATAGCTGTATGTCGAAGTGGCTTCATCAAAGAACTGTTTCAGAATCACGGCGTTCACCTCCGAAGCTTTCTGGCAATTGATACTATCACGTACAACACATCTTTCCATTGTCCGAAATCATTCAGATGATGTATTTCTTACCGGGGAGATCGATGATTCCCGGACAGGAATCCGATGTGTCAGTTCTGTCAATCCAACGATTTCCAGCCGAATCCAGTTGCCTGGTCTGCGATCGTTAGTTGCCCCTGCCAATCACCCAGGGCCGCCTGCATTTCTTCAAGTACGATTTCAACGCGGTTATTTTTTTCGCTGATATGAGCGATGATCAAATGCTGTAACCGGGATAGACTAATGCCGGAAACCAGGCCAGCCGCCTGATCATTGCTCAGGTGGCCATGGTCACCGCCCACTCTGACCTTGAGAGGATAGGGATATGGTCCGTCAGCGAGCATCGCAGGATCATGGTTACATTCCAACAACAGGCCATCACACATACTATATTGCTCCTCAACATGCCGGGTGATGTGCCCAAGATCTGTGAGTATACCGACCGTACGGGAACCATTTGAGAGCAGATACTGACATGGTTCCCTGGCATCATGGGGTACTGGAACTGGTACTACCGTGAAGCGATCGATTGTGAAGGGCAAATGACAGTTCACCAGTTCTAATGCTGGCAGGTCTCCCATCTTCTCCCGGTTATATGTAGCAGGCGTCATATAAACGGGTAAATCATACTTCCTTGCAAACGGTGCGACGCCATGCAGGTGATCACTATGTTCGTGAGTAACCAAGATTGCAGTGATAGCACCGGGTTCTAATTCCAGTCGAGCAAGCCTTTTTTCAGTCTCTCTGATGGTAAATCCAAGATCAATCAACACACAGGTATCACCATCCTGGACCAATGTGCCATTGCCTCGACTACCGCTTCCGATGGATGCAAACCGCATGGATTTCAAATCAAGTTGAATATTCTTTAATGATTTTTAGCAGCCGTTCAGCAAATTCAGCTTCCGCAAGCGTAGTGGGGGTCTTTTGAATTGTCACCTGCACATCGTCATCCAACTCATCAAGTTTTATCACGTAACGATGGGCATCGTCTTTGGTTACGGATTTGTCCCGGGAAAACAACCTGGCTAAAAATCCGGCACTCTTCTCTGACGGATCCTCATAGAGAATGTAATACAAGGCATTCGTTCGGTCTCGATCCTCAATTTCAATTCCGGCGGAACTCAGTGCTGATCCGACGATCGACCAGGTTCGGTCGAAATCAAGCATATACTTTAATACGGGCTTTACCTTATCTGGCATCAGTTCAGCTCGCTCTTTGCCGGCAATCTTGCCTGCCAGCAGTGATATTGTGCTGCCCTGATTTATGGTTTCACCAAGATAATGAGCAAGCTCTGTCAATACCTTGTCTGCCACTGCAATAAATTCGGCTGAATCATCCTTTGATCCACTGACCCGGGGCAGGACTTCCTTTTCTGTATTCCCCAATTTGGTTTGATAACAATAAATGCGAACTTCAGAGCTGCCCTCCCGGACCCCCGGTGCAATCTTCATGCGGAACCTGTTCTCGATGGACGCCCTGGAATCAAACCTTGCCTTCCCGCCGGTCAAACTTTTAAATATTTGATCGGGGTTCCCATCCTGAGATATCAGCCACTCAGTCTCAATGAGCCCTTCACCAGGATTCTCAATGCTGATATTCAGATTTCTTTCGATAAAAAATTCTCTTAGTCTCGGCCAAATGGTTGCAGTGGGTGCATCCAGAAATATCCAGTGATTGTTCCCTAGTTTCCGAATAACAATTTTATCAACACCATAACTGGAAGAAAGAGGATCGGGTAACGGCAGTTCAAATGTCTGACCCGAAATTCCACGCGAATCCACAATTTCGGGAATAGTCATCACATCATGAAAGGGGGGCGTATCGAGCGTCTCCGGAATCTCGGTACGCGGCTTTCTCACCGCCTGCAAATAGTCATCACCCTTGTCACGAAAGATCTGAAAGTAGCTGCAGCCCGCTAAAATCAAACTCATGATGAGTAACCACAGCGAACGGATCACATGCTTTTTATAGTTTGCCACCAATAAACCTCAGATTTTTAAAGTACACCTGCCTGCTCTAGTGCTTCACGGACCAGACCATGGTATTTTTCTGACAATTGGGTCAAGGGTAATCGAATACCGTCACCAATTTTACCCATTTCTTTAAGCGCCCACTTCACTGGAATCGGATTGGATTCAACAAACAGATTCTTGTGTAAGACCGCTATCCGGGAATCAACTGCACGCGCCTGCCCGGTATTTCCCGCCAGTGCCAGTCGACATGCCTCGGCGTTGAGCCCGGGTGCGACATTAGCAGTTACACTGATGCTCCCTGCAGCACCATTCAGAATCAGCTCATTGGCCGTGGCATCATCTCCTGAATAAATGACTATATTTTCACCACAAAGTTCCAGTATTTCCCGCGCACGACCAATATCTCCCGTCGCTTCCTTGATACCGATGATATTCTCAATACCCGAGAGCCTTGCTACAGTTTCCGGTAGCATGTCACAGGCAGTTCGGGACGGAACATTGTACAGGATTTGAGGAATATTGACGGATTCTGCAATTAGTTTGTAGTGTTGATAAAGTCCTTCCTGAGTCGGTTTATTGTAGTAAGGCGTCACCAGCAAGCAGGCATCCGCTCCCGCTTGCTTTGCCGCTTTGGTTAATTCAAGGGCTTCCATTGTCGCATTGCCACCGGTTCCTGCAATCACAGGCACGCGGCCAGCGACAACATCCACTGCCCGTTTCACGATCTGACAATGTTCATCTACATCAACAGTCGCAGATTCTCCTGTTGTACCCACTGGCACTATCGCATTCGTACCCTGCTCTATGTGCCACTCGAGCAGATCATCCAGGCTATTCCAGTCTATAGAGCAGTCATCCAGCATAGGCGTGACCAATGCCACTATGCTCCCTTTTATCTTGCCCATTGGTTTTAACTACCTCTTAATACAATTCAGAAAATGCACATCAGGTCTTGACACCCTGTTCCAGACTCAAGACCTGATCTGGTCAGCTCAACAATATTGCATGGTACTCCCGTCGACTGCAATGATGCGGAACATAATGCCGCTTTCAAATTCCTAATCATTCTGGGCCATCTCTATTTCATACTTTTGAGGCCATGCATGCATAATAGATTTGACTAACGTCGCCAGGGGAATGGCAAAAAATACTCCCCATAATCCCCACAAGCTGCCGAAGAAAAGTACCGCAGTGATGATAACGACGGGATGCAAATTGACTGCCTCGGAAAACAGCAATGGCACAAATACCATCCCGTCCAGTACCTGGATAATGGTGTATCCCAGCATCAGATAGACGAAATCTGTTGAGAGCCCCCACTGGAAGTATGAAATTATGCATACGGGAACGGTTACAATCGCGACACCAATATAAGGCACAATGACTGACAGGCCCACAAAGAATGCCAACAAGGCGGCATAATGCAGACCAACTGCCTTGAATAATACATAGGTCACAACTCCGGCGACAATTATTTCAATGACCTTACCCCTCACATAATTTGCCATCTGCGTGTTCATCTCCGTACCAATCTTGCTCATCAATGGTCGTTTATCCGGGAGAAAAGAAAAAAACCAGTTCAAAATCAGATCCTTGTCCTTCAGAAAAAAGAACACCAGGATTGGAACCAGAATCAGATAGATGATCATCGAGAGCAACACCGGTAACTTGGAAATAGAAAATGACAGTAACGATTGCCCTGCTCTGGCTAGCTCGGTTCCTACCAGTTCAACGAGGCTATCAACCTGGTCTGCTGTAAGGAGATTGGGATAATTCTGGGGAATCAATTCGAGTAATTGTTGCCCTTTCGCAATCATGTTCGGTAATTCCACAAATAGCCTGGCCATCTGCGCCCAGACCAACGGTATAACAAATCCGAGCACAGCAATAAATCCTCCCAGAAACACGATAAACGTCAGGCTAACTGCCAGCCAGCCCGGCACGTTTTTCCGGGACTGGAAGCTAATAAATCCCTGCATTAAAAAAGCCAGAACAATACTGGTCAAAACGGGCGCCAGCGCATTCCCCATCCAGAAAAGCAGGAGAAAAGCTGCTATCACCAGTATGGCAAACAACACGGCTTCCTCGACAGAAAGGAATCTGTGCATCCAACCCTTCAAAACATCCAGCATGTAATCAGAACTTCCTTAGGTAGTAGGTGTAGGTTCCATTCTCTTCTGATGATTGCAACAACTGATTCCCGCTTTGATTACAAAACACTGCAAAATCCCTCACGGACCCGGAATCAGTACAGATAACATTGAGAATCTGGCCGGTCTGCATATTATTCAGTGCTTGTTTGGCTTTTAACAACGGCAACGGGCAAGTCAGACCGCTGGCATCGAGTGTCTGATCAATAGTGTATGTCATGCGGCCCTCACGATTCCCTGCTCTGGTATTACTTACCGCCACCCTAATATGTGTAAGATGAGTAGCCGATACCGCAAGCTGATTTCATTATGCGCAGTATATCCCATTAAGATGATTAGCCGATAATGAAACCATCACCCAACATACAGGTCTCATCTACAGAAGCACTCTGTATTCCTGAAAAATTGTTGTGCATCCGGCTGCCCCTTCACTGCCGCCCCACAATAGTGGCTTACCCGGTAGTAGAGATCCGGCAGGAATAACGTTACAGTGATTATATGCAAACTGCTGTTAACCTGATGAAAAAGTTTGATGCCTGATTATTTACGCGTTTGCCTGGTTGTGCTTTCTCTGAGCTATCCTCTGGTTTCCGCTGCTGCGCAAAGTCAGGATCTGCCTACATTGGGTGACCCGACGTCAGGAGTAATCTCGCTTGAACAGGAAAGAAAACTGGGTCAAGATTTCCTCCGCTCGCTAAGGGCACAGGCTCCAACAATATCGGATCCGCTGCTGAAAGATTACCTGGAGTACCTCATTTACCTGCTGGCAGAACACAGCCAATTGCAGGACAAACGTCTCGAATTGATTATTCTTGATAGCAGGCAATTGAATGCATTTGCAGTTCCCGGTGGCGTTGTTGGAATAAATCTGGGTTTGTTCCTGTACGCAGAAACCCGTAGTGAATTTTCTGCAATCCTAACCCACGAATTGGCACATATCAGCCAACGTCACTTTGCCAGGCGTATCGAGAATGCTCGACGTAATACAATCCCGAACCTGACTGGTTTGCTGGCAAGCATTATCATCATGGCAACCACGGGTGGCGACGCAGGAATGGCAGCAATGACCGCAACCCAGGCAGCAGCGCAACAAAAATCGTTGCGCTTTAGCCGGTCTCGTGAAGCAGAGGCAGACAGGATAGGAATTCAGACGCTTGCGGACTCGGGCATGGACCCCCGCGCGATGGCCTACATGTTTGAACGCCTGAATAAGACCAATCGGTATGCAGGACAGCACCTGCCGGAATTCTTACTTACCCACCCGGTCACACAATCGCGAATCGCCGACTCCTATAACCAGACTCGTCAATACAAGAATTCAGTATTTCCTTCTGATCTGGACTATCAAATGATGCGGGTGCGTGTCCTGGTGATGGATGAAACTTCACCCGATATCAGTGTGAAGCGGATGCAAGACGGCTTACATGCGGAAGATCCAAACATTCACATGGCCTATCAGTATGGTCTGGTGTTGGCTCTGAACAGAATGACCAGAACAGATGAAGCACAAGCACAGCTGAGACCATTGATTAAAGACCACCCGGATAAGATCGCTTTTATTCTGGCCCAGGCTGAAATTGAAATGACTGCGCAACGTTACGACAATGCAGTTCACCTGTTGCATGACAAATTGCGCATCAGTCCCGATAATTTCCCGATGTCAATGCAGTATGCGGATGCTTTGCTGAAGGAAAATAAAACTGCTGAAGCACAGACGGTACTCGAACGTCAGGTAGTGATTCGACCCAATGATTCAGACATCTGGTATCTGTTAGCTGAAACCTATGGCCTCGCCAACAACATAATCGGTGTGCATCAGGCCAGGGCGGAATACTTTATGTTGACCGGCAATCTTGACCAGGCTGAAAAACAACTTGAATACGCCTTGCCACTGGTCGAGGACAATTTTCAGACAATGGCCAGAATCAAGCAGCGTCTGCAAGATATCCATGCGTTACAACAGGAAAAATGACAGAGAATTCCGAGGCACCCGGCGGCTCACTTCTTTCCTGTCTCCCGCTATTTCCCGATGCTTGACCCAAATCAATGTAATCATTCACCCAATCGGTTCCCATCAGGTGAATTAGTATGATTACAGCGTAGTCTGGGAGGCTGACCGAG
>CAZNFE010000012.1:6552-18865 GCA_964571945.1 uncultured Pseudomonadales bacterium | reverse complement strand
CAAGTGGTTGACGATACCCTTGAATGGACACTGATAATCTCCCCGGCAAAGCCGGGGGGTTTCGCTTTCAACCAAATTATCCATTGATTCACAGCTTTGATACAATTACGATCCGCTCCGGAGATTCTCTTCCAAATTCTATCTGCGACTTTATGACTCTCTCGAATCAGCAAAAAAAATACTTCAGAACAGTCGGGCACAGGTTAAAGCCCGTAGTCACCATCGCCGGAAAGGGCACATCACCTGGCGTAATCAAAGAACTTGAGCGGGCGATAAACGACCATGAACTGATTAAAATCAAGCTGTTAGTCGGTGATCGCAGGATGCGTCAATCGGTACTGGTACAAATCAATGAAATCCTTGGTTCGATTACGGTTCAGGCAATCGGCAATATGGCATTGATTTTCAGGGCATCAGAGCAGCCAGATCCATCACTCACCAATATAGATAATTATTGGCAAAGCCAATAATTAGCGACTGCAATACCGAACCGTGCAATAAACCAATCGATTACTCCTCACGTCAGATAATTATTGGCAAAGCCAATAATTAGCGACTGCAATACCGAACCGTGCAATAAACCAATCGATTATTTCTAACTTGAGATAATTATTGGCAAAGCCAATAATTAGCGACTGCAATACCGATTCAGGAAAAATCCGGACATTCGCTTTCTATCTATTTTATTTTCTTATTCAAGCAATATCTTACGTTTGAGTCGTTTGAGTTAATCGAACATCTATCTGTGATCAATGGACATTATCTGGTATTCAATTTCACCATTTGGTGCTGCCACGACAGCAACATCACCAGATTCTTTACCGATCAATGCTCTGGCAATAGGAGAATGAACCGATATCTTACTCAACTTCACATCCGCTTCATCTTCACCAACGATCTGGTATTCCACTTCGGATTCATCATCAATGTTCAACAACTTCACCGTGACTCCGAAAAACACCTTACCACTGGGTGCAATGGCCTTGACATCAATCACCTGTGCATCCGCCAGTTTCGATTCAATTTCCTGAACTCTGCCTTCAATAAATCCCTGTTCCTCTTTAGCAGCATGATATTCAGCATTTTCCCTCAGATCACCTTTCTCCCTTGCCTCTGCAATCGCGTTGACGATACGGGGGCGATCTTCGGTCTTGAGCCGATGCAATTCATCGCGCAGTGCCTCAGCACCGGACACTGTCATTGGAACTTTGCTCATTATATATCCTGCCTTTATTCTCTTTTTGGCCTGCTTAGCGCAGTTCACACCGATGAATACAGTAACTATTACCGAGTTTTTAATCTGGCATGTATTCAGGATTCATGCAGCATCCGGAACAGAATACAACATCCAGCCCTGTTCTGTATTCACTTTAGGGTAACTGGTTCAACTACTTGAGAGCGATATTGGTACTCAGACAACAAGAACTGCTAATTATTCCGGCGGTCGAGTGTGTAATTCCTGCAATCGGTAAACATCATGAGTCTCACCGGACCGCAACGCCTCGCACGATGATCTGGCTCCGGTAATGGTCGTGTTGTAATACACTTTGTGTTGCAATGCAGTGCGGCGAATAGTAGAGGAGTCTGCAATTGCCTGTTTTCCTTCTGTTGTATTGACAATAAGGTCGACTTCACCGTTTTTCAATATGTCTACGATGTGAGGTCTGCCTTGCAATACCTTGTTAACAGTTGCTATCTCCATACCCGCTTCCTTCACTGCAGCTGCAGTGCCCCTTGTCGCGACCAGGTTGAACCCGAGCGACACGAGTTCTCTGGCAACTTCTATCACATCACCCTTATCAACATCCCGCACCGATAGAAATGCCGTGCCTGCTCCTGGAATTCTATCGCCGGTCGCTGTTACCGCTTTAAAATAGGCTTCGGCAAAATTTTTCCCTACACCCATTACTTCACCGGTCGATTTCATTTCAGGTCCCAGTATCGGATCGACACCAGGAAACTTCTGGAAAGGAAATACTGCTTCCTTTACACAAAAATATTCAGGTATAACTTCCTCGGTAAATCCCTGTTTATCGAGGCTGATCCCCGCCATACACCTCGCTGCCACTTTCGCAAGGGAGATACCGATACATTTGGATACGAAGGGAACTGTTCTGGAAGCCCTCGGATTCACCTCCAGTACGTAAATCACGTCATTCTGCAAGGCAAGCTGTACATTCATCAGCCCGACCACCCCCAATTCCAGCGCCATTCGCTTCACCTGATCCCTTATCTGATCCTGAATCCCTGCATCAAGACTATATGGTGGCAAAGAACAGGCGGAGTCACCTGAGTGTACGCCAGCCTGCTCAATATGTTCCATGATGGCGCCAATCACTACACGGGTTCCATCCGCAACGACATCTACATCAATCTCTATGGCTCGATCCAGAAAGTGATCCAGCAACACGGGGGATTTTTCCGACACGTCAACTGCTGCCTGCATGTACCCCACCAGTTCTTCCTCGTTGTAGACTATTTCCATCGCCCGCCCACCCAGGACATAAGAAGGTCTAACCACCAGAGGATAGCCGATATCCCTGGCGGCCCGGATCCCTTCTGCAATATTACGCACCGTCTTATTGGGTGGTTGAATCAAATTCAGATCACTTATCATATGCTGAAACCGTTCACGATCTTCAGCACGATCAATGGCATCAGGTGTCGTACCAATGATCGGTGTGCCCGCTTTTTCAAGTTCTTCAGCCAGCTTCAGTGGAGTTTGCCCGCCAAACTGGACAATAACCCCGCTGGGCTTTTCAAGTTCCACGATGTCCAGTACGTTCTCCAGTGTCAGGGGTTCAAAATAGAGTCGATCTGAAGTATCGTAATCAGTGGATACGGTTTCGGGATTGCAATTTATCATGATTGTTTCGTAACCATCTTCACGCATTGCAAGAGCAGCATGCACACAGCAGTAATCAAATTCAATCCCCTGCCCAATTCGGTTAGGTCCACCACCCAACACAATTATCTTTGCTCTATCTGATGGATTCGCTTCACACTCCTCTTCGTAGGTGGAATACATATATGCGGTATCGCTTTCAAATTCTGCCGCACAAGTATCGACTCTACGATAGACAGGCCTAACACCCTTACTCTGCCGATATTCTCTCACCACACTTTCGGATACACCGACTAATTTGCCAATACGTGAATCCGAAAAACCCTGCTGCTTCAGCCTGTAAATTTCTTCGCTTTCCATAGAATTCAGACTTCTGCCTGCAAGACCTTTCTCACATTTCACCAGGTCCTCCAATTGGATGATGAACCAGGGATCAATTGAAGTTAATTGAAAAATTTCTTCAAACCGCATACCGAACCGAACCGCATCAGCCAGATATCGAATTCTTTCTGCACCAGCCGTTTGCAGCTCTTTTCGCAAAATTGATTCCGCTTCTGATGTGGAAAGATCCAGGATTGGCGTCAAACCATCAATTCCTACCTCAAGGCTTCGAAGGGCTTTCTGCAGGGATTCCTGAAACGTCCGGCCAATCGCCATCACCTCTCCTACCGATTTCATCTGAGTCGTGAGGTAATTTTCCGCCTGAGGGAATTTCTCGAACGTAAATCGTGGTATTTTGGTAACCACGTAATCAATGGAAGGCTCGAATGACGCTGGCGTTTTCCCCCCTGTTATATCGTTAGATAACTCGTCCAGCGTATAGCCGACCGCCAGTTTTGCAGCAACTTTCGCAATTGGGAAACCGGTCGCTTTGGACGCCAGCGCCGAAGATCTGGAAACCCTGGGGTTCATTTCAATAACGACCATTTCGCCATTTTCGGGGTTTACAGCAAATTGCACGTTAGATCCGCCGGTTTCCACGCCAATTATCCGCAGCACCTGGATAGCCGTATTTCGTAGAATCTGATATTCCTTATCAGTCAAGGTTTGTGCCGGAGCGACCGTAATTGAATCTCCGGTGTGAATCCCCATAGGATCCACGTTCTCGATAGAACACACGATTATGCAGTTGTCATTCTTATCCCGAACCACCTCCATCTCGAATTCTTTCCATCCCAGCAGGGATTCATCAATCAACAATTCATTGGTTGGCGACAGATCCAGTCCCCTGATGCAAACTTCCTCAAAATCTTCATGGTTATAGGCAACTCCACCCCCTGAACCACCCATCGTGAATGAAGGCCTTATCACACAGGGAAATCCCAGCACTGATTGCACCTGTTTGGCTTCTTCCAGAGAATGTGCAAATGCTGAACGAGGTGTTTTCACTCCGATGGACTTCATGGCCATCTCAAATTGCTGTCGATCCTCTGCTTTATCTATTGCCTCTTTGGTGGCACCAATCATTTCGACGCCATATTGTTCCAGAACACCTTCACGAGCCAGATCGAGCGCGCAGTTAAGTGCTGTCTGGCCTCCCATGGTTGGCAGTAATGCATCAGGCCTTTCTCTCTCGATAATGCTGGCCACGGATTGCCAGTTCACAGGTTCGATATAGGTTGCATCTGCCATTACCGGGTCAGTCATGATCGTGGCTGGATTGGAATTAACCAATATGACCCGATAGCCTTCTTCCATCAATGCCTTGCAGGCTTGTGCTCCGGAATAGTCAAATTCGCAGGCCTGCCCGATTATTATGGGCCCTGCTCCCAGCATTAAGATACTGTGTATGTCTGTTCTTTTCGGCATGCTATTTTTGGTATGCTCTTTTGGAAACAGTACCCTGATCTGAACGCCAGTCAGGCCCCGCTCCGGCTTATTCGCCTTATTCCGTTGTTATCGTGTTTGCAGATTATCTGTCGATATCTGCGAAGCCGAATTTTCCTGTATTAACTTAATAAAGTGATCGAACAATGGTGCAGCATCATGGGGACCCGGGCTTGCTTCCGGATGCCCCTGAAACCCAAACACCGGTCTGTCCGCCAATTGAATCCCCTGCAATGTCCCATCAAAGAGCGACCGGTGAGTTATCCTGATATTTTCCGGCAATTCTGCATCATCTACACAGAAGCCGTGGTTCTGGCTACTAATCATTACCGTACCATCCAGCAGATTCTTAACTGGATGATTTGCACCATGATGTCCATGTCCCATCTTACGTGTTCTCGCACCACTAGCCAGAGCGAGTAGCTGCATCCCGAAGCAGATTCCAAATATGGGTACACCTGACTCAATCAGCTTACTAATCGCCGCAATGGCATAATCGCAGGGATCCGGATCTCCAGGACCATTGGACAAAAACACACCATCCGGTTCCAGCGCCATCACCTCCTCTGCAGGTGTTGTTGCCGGTACTACAGTCAAACGACACCCCCTATCCACCAGCATCCGCAATATATTGCGCTTGATTCCATAATCGTAGGCAACCACATGAAAAATATGATCCGTCAATTTTTCATAACCGGTGCCCAGATGCCAACTACCCTCATCCCACTCATAACTGGATGAGATGGTCACCTCTTTCGCAAGATCCATTCCCTGGAGCCCGGGAAAGTTCTGCGCTTTCTGCAAAGCTTCATCAATATCGGACTGACTCAGATTCCCTGCTGCGATCAGGCAACCATCCTGTGAGCCCTGCTCACGAAGAACTCGAGTCAGTCGCCTGGTGTCAATGTTGGCAATGCACGGAATATTATGTGACATCAAGTATTCATCAAGGGGCATTTCACTGCGGAAATTACTGGCCAGCAGCGGTAAATCCCGAATCACTAAACCTTCCGCCCAGATACCCCTGGATTCTTCATCCTCAGCGTTTACACCGGTATTCCCGATATGAGGATGCGTCAGGGTAACGATTTGCCTGGCATAAGAAGGATCTGTGAGAATTTCCTGATAGCCTGTCATGGCGGTGTTGAAAACGACTTCACCCGTGGCAATTCCATCAGCACCAATGGCAATACCGTTGAAGATATCGCCATTTGCAAGTGCAAGAACTGCCTTTCTGCCCATGAATCACGCTCCAAAATGATGGCAACCAGACTCAAAAAAAGCGAGATGGAAGAATTCCCAACTCGCTTTTCTGGATTTACAATGGTGTCATATTGGCGCGTAATTCTAAGTGAAGCGGCGTCAAGATTCCAGATGAATCTGGATTATTTCCGCTTCAATCCCAGCACATCCTGCATATCAAATCTGCCAGCTTTCTTTGTCGTCAGCCAGCCGGCTGCGCGCAGTGCACCCTGGGCAAAATTCAGCCTGCTGTGTGCTTTGTGGGCTATCTCTATTCTTTCTCCCGCACCCGCGAACATCACGGTATGATCACCAACAATATCACCGGCTCGTATGGTTTCAAATCCTATGGTTTTACCGTCTCGGACCCCGGTGATGCCCTGGCGACCATACACGGCCACATCTGGCAAATTTCGATTCAATGCGGTGGCAATAACTTCCCCCATCGCCAATGCTGTGCCGGAGGGCGCATCAACTTTGTTGCGGTGGTGAGCTTCTATCACCTCAATGTCTACCTCATCACCGAGAATTTCCGCTGCTATTTCCAGAAGTTTGAATGTCACATTGACCCCGACACTCATATTCGGTGCTATGACGATAGCGATGTCTTTGGCGCATTCGTCCAGAAATCGCAGCTGTTCGGGTCGCATACCAGTAGTGCCGATGACCATCTTCTTGCCAGACGCTCGACAAATTTCCAGATTCGTTGCCGTTACATCCGCGGTGGTGAAATCAATCAGCATATCGAATTCTTCGGTAACGACCGCAAGGCTATCCACCAGGTCCACACCCAGACTGCCGACTCCAGCCACTTCTCCGGCATCCGCACCGATCAAAGAGTTACCAGGTCTTTCAATAGCTGCACCAAGGATTAAATCTTCGGTCTCTTGAATAGCTGCGACCAGAGTTTTTCCCATTCTTCCGGCACATCCTGAAACAGCGAGTCGAGTCATGATTTATCTGGAAGAGCCTCCCTGTCCGATATGATCGAAGAAGTTCCTGACACCTTCAAACCAGCTGGCCTGCTTAGGTGATTGATTGTCACTGGATTCGCTGGCAAATTCCCGCAGCAGTTCTTTCTGCCTTTTACTCAACCTGACGGGAGTTTCCACGACAACTTTACAATACAAGTCACCTTTTCCGCTACCTCGCACCTGGCTTACGTCTACCCCTTTCCCTCGAATTCTGAACATCTTGCCCGTCTGTGTCTCGGAAGGTATCTTCAAATTCACCCGACCGTTCAGCGTCGGTACTTCAAGTTCTCCTCCCATCGTCGCATTGACAAAACTGATAGGAACCTCACAGAACAGGTGCTCTCCCTCACGCGTGAAGATTTTGTGTTCCCTCACCTGGATCTGGACGTACAGGTCACCACTGGGACCTCCTTGCGGTCCTGCCTCTCCCTGGCCAGCCAGCCGAATACGATCTCCTGAATCGACGCCTGGCGGTATCTTCACTGATAAAGTTTTCTGCTCTTCAACGCGACCCTGTCCACGACAAGCCGGGCAAGGTTCAGCGATTACCTTGCCTTTGCCGCGACACCTCGGGCAGGTTTGTTGAATTGAAAAAAATCCCTGCCTGGCTGTGACCTGCCCCAGACCTCCACACTGAACGCAATCAATAACATCGGAACCCTTGCGAGCACCGCTCCCATTGCATTCATGACAATTTTCCAGGGTTGGTATTCTGATCTTGGGATTAGCACCTCGAACAGCATCTTCCAGATCCAGTTCCAGGTTATAGCGCAGATCCGAGCCCCGTTGCACGTGCGAACGGGCTGAGTGGCCACCCGAAAATATGTCACCGAAAACATCTTCAAAAATACTGCCAAAACTGCCACCAGAACTGAAGCCTCCGCTACCAGCTGAACCATCAACTGCGCTATGGCCGAATCGATCGTAAGCAGCACGTTTTTGTGAATCACTCAGGACTTCATAAGCTTCACTTGCTTCCTTGAATTTTTCTTCCGACGACTCGTCACCCGGGTTCCTGTCCGGGTGATGTTTCATTGCAAGCCGGCGATAAGCCTTTTTCAAGTCTTGATCGGAGGCGTCCTTAGCTACCCCCAACACTTCATAGTAGTCGCGCTTTGCCATCAAGGTTCCGGATGTGGTAATGCGGATTTTACATCCGCATTATTGTTAGTATGTATGCCAGGTCAGATTACTTGTCATCTTTAACTTCTTCAAATTCGGCATCAACTGCATCCGGATCAGCCGAATTGGATTCAGTTGAACCGGCTTCATTCTCCTCTCCTGCCCCGGCTGCCTGTGCTTGTTCTGCATACATCCGTTGCGCCAGGCCTGAAGATGCTTCCGTCAATTTGGTAGTCTTCTCCTCGATCGCTTCCTTATCATCACCCTTTACGGCTTCTTCGGCTTCTGATATGGCTGCTGCAATACTGGTTTTTTCATCATCAGTGGCTTTTTCACCCGCCTCTTCCAGCGTTTTCCGAGTCGCATGGATCAGCGCCTCAGCCTGATTTCGGGCAGTCACCAACTCTTCAAATTTGCGATCTTCCTCAGCATGGGACTCAGCGTCTTTGACCATGCTGTCGATTTCTTCGTCAGACAATCCACTCGATGCCTTGATAACAATGGTCTGTTCCTTTCCAGTAGCTTTATCCTTTGCGGAAACATTCAGAATACCATTGGCATCCAGATCAAAACTTACCTCTATTTGCGGCATACCCCTGGGCGCTGGTGGTATATCTGACAGATCAAATCGACCCAGTGACTTGTTCTGATGCGCCTGCTTCCGTTCACCTTGTAACACATGGATGGTTACAGCGGGTTGATTGTCTTCTGCAGTTGAGAAAACCTGAGACTTTTTCGTTGGAATTGTCGTGTTCTTCTCAATCAGGGTACTCATCACGCCACCCATAGTTTCAATTCCGAGTGACAGTGGCGTCACATCCAGCAATAACACATCCTTCACATCACCGGAAAGTACAGCGGCCTGAATAGATGCTCCCACGGCAACCGCTTCATCAGGATTCACATCCTTTCTTGGCTCCTTACCGAAAAAGTCGCGCACTTTTTTTTGTACCAGCGGCATTCTGGTCTGACCACCTACAAGAATGATATCGTCTATCGCATTCACTGTGACATCTGCATCTTTTAGCGCGATTTGCAATGGCTCGATGGTCCTGTCTACCAGGCTCTCAACCAGGGCTTCCAGTTTCGCCTGGGTTATCTTGATCACCAAATGCTTGGGACCCGATGAATCAGCAGTAATATAGGGTAAATTTACCTCAGTCTGATGACTACTGGAGAGTTCGATTTTGGCTTTCTCTGCAGCTTCTTTCAGCCGTTGCAGGGCCAGCGGATCATTGTGCAGGTCCATGCCCGTATCTTTCTTGAATTCGTCCACCAGGTAATCGATCAGACGCAAGTCAAAATCTTCACCACCGAGGAAAGTATCACCATTGGTTGAGAGCACCTCGAATTGCTTTTCGCCATCCACATCTGCAATCTCAATGATTGATATGTCGAATGTACCACCACCAAGATCATAAACCGCGATAGTTGAATCCCCGCTGGATTTATCCATACCATAGGCGAGTGCTGCGGCAGTCGGCTCATTAATGATCCGTTTCACATCCAGACCAGCGATGCGTCCTGCATCCTTTGTGGCTTGCCTCTGGGAATCGTTGAAATAGGCAGGCACAGTGACTACCGCTTCGGTTATCTTTTCACCAAGATAGTCTTCAGCGGTCTTCCTCATCTTAGACAATACCTGCGAGGATATCTGGGGTGGTGCCTGTTGGTCACCTTTGATATCCACCCAGGCATCACCATTGTCTGCTTTTACAATTTTGTACGGCACCATTTTGATGTCGCGCTGTACAATATCGTCGTCAAACTGACGGCCTATTAATCTCTTAATGGCAAATACGGTATTATCAGGATTCGTAACCGCTTGTCGCTTGGCAGACTGCCCAACAAGGATTTCATTATCATCGACATATCCAATGACCGACGGCGTGGTACGATCACCTTCCGAATTTTCTATGATCTTTGGTTTGTCCCCCTCCATGACTGCCACGCATGAATTGGTGGTACCCAAATCAATACCGATAATTTTGCCCATTTTGCTGTTCTCCGTAAAAAACTTTTCTATTGTCTATTTGGCTAATATTGGCCCCATCTTTCTAAATTCAAGTCCTGTAGCTCGATCGCCTGGCATCAGATATTGCCGGAAATACACCTATCTCAATACTTATCTGTCATTCATACCGACTAATTACTGGTCTTCGAAACAATAACCATGGCTGGTCGAATCAACCTGCCATTCAGCGTATAACCCTTTTGAAATACCTGGACTACAGAATTGGGCTCCATGTCCGGATTCTCGACAACCGACATCGCCTCATGATACGCAGGATCAAATGGTTCACCCTCCGGCGATACCTGTTCAACATGCTCTTTCGCAAGTATATCCAGCATCATTTTCAGGCAAAGTTCAACGCCCTCTACAACTGCTTCATTGCTGTCCTCGGCCTCGGTAGCTGATTCAATTGCTTTCTCCAGGCTATCGATTACCGGGAGCAGGTTCGTCAGGAACTTTTCCAGACCATACTTGTGTGCATTCTCTACATCACGCTGGGCACGTTTACGCACATTTTGCATCTCCGCTTGTGCTCTGAGTGCCTGATCCCGGAAGGTAGCCAACTGCTCATTTGCCTTAATAACCTGATTCAGGAGTTCATCTATATCAGGGTGCTGGTCGATTTCCTCTTCCTGATTCGCTGCATCTTCCTGCTCAGCTTCCTCAACTGGCTCCTGTTCCTCCGGGTGCTCATCATCTGCCACTGGCTTGCTGGCAGCTACGCCTTCTTCTGAAGATTCACCGCTGGTCGATTCTTCTACCAATTCTCCCAGGCTGGTAGCGGCATCGGGTTTCTCGGAATGCGACATGATTTAAACTCCTGGTGTCGAACGTAATCGTTACCGTTTGGCATTTTTTTTACTTCACTGAATCGAATGCACAATATCTGCCACAAGTAAACGGCAATACGCTGTACTTCGATATGCAACACCGGTGTCCAAAACGTCACCAGATATGCAAGCCAACCCATCCGGCTTCAGCAGGTACTGGTTTACCTATATGGGGATGCGCTATCAGGATTCAAGGTTTTGCAGAACCTGATTGCACTTGTGATACGGGGTAATTGTGTATTGAAGGTGTTATCTAAGCGATGCATCCATTGCGGCACTCAATATCTGTGCAGTCGCATCGACGAAAGGGATTACCTTATTATAAGCCATACGAGTGGGTCCAATGACACCCAGTACACCGACTAATTCACCTTCGACACGGTATGGAGAGGTGATTACACTACATTCGTCCAGTAGCTTGTAACCTGATTCTTCACCGA
This sequence comes from uncultured Pseudomonadales bacterium, assembly GCA_964571945.1. Classification (GTDB taxonomy): domain Bacteria; phylum Pseudomonadota; class Gammaproteobacteria; order Pseudomonadales; family Azotimanducaceae; genus JASJXV01. The sequence goes on along the minus strand of CAZNFE010000012.1, from coordinate 7,571 downwards.
TGAAGAGTTGTACACCCTGAGTGTCTGTACACCGGTCGAGAAGATGCAAAATGTCACCCTTTAACGTAAAAGCCTGAAACAGATCCCTGAGGCCATCCAGTGCCTGATCTCTGGCCATCTCTAATAGATTTTCCTGACCTGCAAACACGTAATCGCTAATGCTTTCCGTGTTAAAAGCCTTGCCAGCCAGCTCCATAGTGGTCTGCATCAACGAATCCATGTGTTCCCGGTCTGACTGCATACTCTCGAGCAAGCCCGCTCGGATACTGTGCAGGCTATTGCCCGCGAATGATTGATTAATATAGCTTGCGGCTTCCTTCAGCTGATTTTCACTATATTCTTTCTGTGTATATATGATGCGGTTTTGCACTTCATGGCCGTCCAGCACCAGAATAACCAGTACACGCCTTTCTGAGAGGAGTAGAAATTCCACATGGCGCAGCAATATCTGCTCTCTTTTCGGCAGCGTGACGATCCCAGTCATATGGGTTACCTCTGACAACAGGTTGGAGGCTGACTCCACCAGTTCCTGGTAGGACATGTCACGATCCAGCCGTTTTCTCAGTTGACTCAATTCTGAATTTTCAACCGGTTCCACATTTATCAGCGAGTCAACAAAAAAGCGGTACCCGAGGGGTGTGGGTACGCGACCGGCTGATGTGTGGGGGGAATTGAGATAGCCTTTCTCTTCTAAATCAGCCATCACATTTCGCACTGTTGCTGTACTAATGGATAAATCGGATTGACCCAGCAACTTCTTGGAGCCCACCGGATGCCCGCTCTCTATATAACTCTCTACCAACAGCTTGAGTAATTGCTGGGCTCGTTCATCAATGACTAATCTATCATCCCGTTCCATATTGACAAGATCCGCTCAATAATCCGAGGCTCTTTATTCTCTGCTTCATTACGACACTTACAGATTATACAATGCATATCAAAACAGACAGCAATATTTCTGGCAAGTTGTATTCTGTTTACGTTAAATTCAGGTTTTCATCCGGTAGTTGCCATCATGC
>CAZNFE010000012.1:0-6452 GCA_964571945.1 uncultured Pseudomonadales bacterium | reverse complement strand
AGTTGTATTCTGTTTACGTTAAATTCAGGTTTTCATCCGGTAGTTGCCATCATGCTCGTCAATCTGCTTATCAACAATTTTGCCATTGTTGAGCACCTGGATCTTGAATTTGAACCCGGCATGACAGTGATCACTGGCGAAACCGGCGCTGGTAAATCCATCATGCTGGACGCATTGGGCCTGGCACTGGGAGACAGAGCGGATACCGGCATCCTGGCGGATGGGCAGGATAGAGCAGAAATTCATGCCAACTTCGATCTGGCTGATAATCCTGAAGCGGAGGCATGGCTGACAGAACGTGAATTTTCGGTAACCAACACCTCTGAATGTATCCTGCGACGAATCATAGCTAAAGACGGCCGTTCTCGCGCCTATATCAACAGCCACCCCTGTACTGTGCAGGACTTGAAACTCCTGGGTGAACTACTCATCGACATTCACTCACAACATGAACATCAATCCCTGCTGAAGAAAGAGACGCACCGGCTGCTACTGGATAATTTCGGCGGCCTGGAGTCCATAGCAGAGCAAGTAGCCAGCTTTTACTCTGATCTGAGAGCTGCAGAAGATGAGCTGGATGCTCTAAAAAAGACTTCCGGAGAACAATCATCACGCCAGCAATTGCTTTCCTATCAGGTAAATGAGCTGAGCGAGCTGGCCATGAATGAACATGAGCATATCGAACTTGAAACCGAACAAAAGAGGCTTTCACAGGCGGAATCCTCGCTGGAGAGTTGCCAGGAAGTACTGGCAACCCTGGGTGGTACCGGTGACTCAGATACGACATCCTCGATCTCTGACCATCTTGCTCGTGCCATACATTGTCTTGAGCAACTAGATGACCCGCAGCTTCAGGCTGTTATCGAGATGCTCAAGAACAGCAAAATTCAGACGGAAGAAGCCACCATCGACCTGCGCAACTTCACTCAGGATTTTCAAGTCGATCCCCAGCGCCTGCAGGAAGTTGAGGACAGGTTGAGTCGAATTTACGAGATTGCACGCAAGCATCACATCGAGCCCAATGAGATACCTCCATTGGAAAAACAATTGCTGGCTGAGCTATCAAATATCGGTAATATTGAAGATCGGCTGGATGAATTAGCAAGTGTAATTGCGGAAAGGCACATACAATTCCGGCAGGAAGCATCCATTCTCAGCGAAAAAAGATTAGCCAGCGCGAAACAGCTATCTGCACAAGTTAGTAATCGTCTAAGACAATTGGGTATGACAGACAGCGATTTTATGGTCACTCTGGATCCGCTGGGAAATGCAGCCGGTAAACATGGCCAGGAAAGTATCGAATTCCTGATTAGCACCATCTCAGGTCAAAGCAAAAAACCACTGAACAAAGTCGCATCCGGCGGTGAACTCTCGCGCATATCACTCGCAATTCAAGTGGTCACTGCAGATACCACCAGGGCACCAACTCTGGTATTTGATGAGGTGGACGTCGGTATCGGGGGCAATATCGCGGAAATCGTAGGGACCATGTTGCGACAACTTGGTGGGCATGGTCAGATTCTCTGCGTTACTCATCTGCCACAGGTTGCAGCCCGGGGCCATCAGCATCTGCAAGTATCCCGAAAAATGGAGGGTGCGACCACTGTCACTAAAATCACCACGCTGGATGAAGCGGAAAAAGTAGCAGAAATCGCCAGAATGCTTGGTGGTATGGAGCTTACCGAGCAATCCATTGCTCACGCCCGGGAAATGTTCTCAACAGGCCAGGGCGGCTGACAACCATCGACAAACTACTTTCATGTTCGACATTTGCTGCAATAACCATACATATTGAGATTGTGATCGATCAATTCAAACCCCAGTTTATCGGCAATTTGCTGCTGCAATTTCTCAATTTCTGCTTCACTGAACTCTTCAACACGACCACACTTGATGCAGAGCAAGTGATCGTGATGGGATGTCCCGGCCAATTCAAAGACTGAAGATCCTTCCGCGAAATGATGCCTGATGACGAGACCGGCTTCTTCAAATTGAGTTAAAACACGATACACAGTGGCGAGCCCAATTGCAGCATTATCGGTGAGCAACTTCCGATAGATATCTTCAGCACTCAGATGGCGGATCTTTGAACTTTCCAAAATCTGCAGTATCTTAACTCTTGGTGCGGTTACCTTTAAACCGGCAACTTTAAGGTCTCGAGATTCAGTTTGCATCGTTATCCGGACTGGGTCGGTGAATATTGTGTACCGAAATAGTAGTAGTAACTGGCTCAGACAGAAATTAACAGCTCCAGTTCATAAACATCAATACCGGTTTATTAATTCACAGCAGTTAGGTTAGTATTGCGACTTTTCCGGACAATTGGAAGTGTTACAGGACAATCAAGAGATATTTATGAGATTCATTATTATCCTATTCACCCTGGCCATCACTGGCTGTTCTTCGTTCAATTTCCCCGGTGTACACAAAATTGCCATTCAACAGGGTAATGTCATCACCCAGACTATGGTTGATAAATTGAAGCCGGGCATGACCAGGAGCCAGGTGAGATTCATCCTGGGTAACGCCATTATCAACGACAGCCTCAATCAGGATCGTTGGGATTACTTGTATTCGGTTCAGTTTGGCGGGCAAAGTATCGCAAAAAAATATATGTCACTGTTCTTCATAGAGGACAAACTGGATCACTTCGAAGGTGACTATATCCCCTCAGCACAGCAGCAGGAAAACAGTGGTGTCTGAATGGGCATCTCCAGGGAGCAACTGATTGTTCAACTTTCCTGATTTGTTCTCCTGGCCCGATTCAAGCGAGATTGCCTTGGATGAACAGGTAAGGGCCTGTATATTTCCACTCGGTCACCGTCTGACAATATATCATCCGGTGATGATAACTGTTCAAAAACACCCACCTTGCTGGTTAAAACGTCCAGTTCAGGAAATTCATCCGCAATTGCTGACAGTGCTACTGCCTGAATAACGGTTGTACCCTCCGGCACTCGCAGGCTGATAATCCGTTGTTTGCGTTCTGTTGCACAAGCCACTTCAATGTTGATTAGAGGTGTTTCGGTTTTCATTTTAACTAACTCATTGAATAACAATCCTCCGGCAAAGCCGGTACTCTCGCATGGATCTCTGATCAAATCTAACCAGGATGTAACGCTGATGTATTCCGTACCAGGGCTACCCATATAGCTGATCGGCACGTTTGCAAAAGGAGTCTACAATTCTGTCTGCTCCCTGACTAAAAAAACGAGACAGCGCTGAATCAATGAATCCACCGGAAAACTCAAATGCTAACTCGAGAGTCACCTTGCAGCCTGCGGTTCCCAGTGCCTTGAAAGTCCATTTTCCAGTTAACTCATGAAAGGGTCCTTCCTCCAGTTGTATGTCAATCGATTCGGGACGATTTTTTCGATTCCTGGTCGTAAAACTCTTGTGCATGCCACCTTTTGCCAGTTCAAGACGCGCAACCATTTCAGATTCAGTTTCGCTGAACACCTCAGCCGCAGCGCACCAGGGCAGGAAATTCGGATAGTGATTTGCATCATTCGCTATATCGAACATCTGGTCGCACGAATAAGGCACTAGTGCGCTTCGGGCAACGGTCTTCATGTCATCCTCAGCGCAGCGCCATAACAAACACGACAAAAATTGCACAGGGTGCCACATACCTGATCAAAAAAGACCAGATCCGCAGGCTGGGACCGCTCAATTCCAATTGTTCACGAACGATCTCACGATTCAACAACCAACCGGCAAAGATCGCAAAAACAAGACCACCTACCGGGAGCAGGATATTGGAAGTGAGAAAAATAACAGAGTCGAAAAAGGTTCTGTCCCCGAGAACGTGAACGCCTGACCAGATATTGCTGGAGAATGCTGAGCCGAGACCTATCGACCAGGAAATCCCGCCAACAACCATGGCCGCAGCTGCACGGCTGTAGTCAAATTTTTCAATCACCCAGGCGACCGCTGGTTCAATCATTGAGATCGACGAAGTCAAAGCCGCAAAAGTCACCAGCACAAAGAAAATCCCGCCGAAGAACTGTCCGCCGTCCATTTGGCCAAACGCCAACGGTAATGTAATGAACATGAGACCAGGACCGGCACTCACTTCCAGACCATTGGCAAAAACCAACGGAAAAATTGCCATACCCATCATCAAAGCGACACATGTATCAAGCACTGCAATCAAACTCACGGTACCCAGAATATTGGCATCCCGTGGCATATATGCGCCATAGGCAATCATCGTACCCATGCCGAGACTCAGTGTAAAAAACGCCATGCCCATCGCAGCCAGGATGCTCTCAGATGTCAGATCGGCAAAATTGAAGTGAAACAAAAACCGAAAACCTTCGCCGAAATGATTAGTAGTGGCTGCATAGGCAATAAGTAAAACAATCAACACAAAAAGTGCTGGCATCAGAAATTTGACCGCCATCTCAAGGCCGTCTCCAACACCACGGGCAACGATAAAAATTGTCATGATCATAAAGATGCCCTGCCAGATCAGCACGCTGGTCACATCTCCTGTAAAACTCTCGAAAATCTCAGTGACCTGGCTGGCATCTACCCCGTTCATGTCGCCTGAAACAGTACTAACCACATAGGCCATCGCCCAACCTGATATGACCCCATAGAATGACAAAATAAGGATGCCCGTCAGCGCGCCCATCCAACCGAGGAAACGCCAGCGCGAGGACAGCCGGGATCTTTCGGCCAGCGAGATGAGTGAATTAATAGGGCTCTGCCGTCCTTCCCTGCCCACCAATACTTCTGCCATCATAACCGGTATACCGATAACGGAAATACACACCAGATAGGCAAGTACGAATGCACTGCCCCCATTAGCACCTACCATATACGGGAACATCCAGATGTTCCCCACGCCCACAGCTGAGCCGGTGGCAGCAAGTACAAACATCAATCGGCTGGACCACATACCATGAATGGACACATTCGCACCTGCCATAAAACATCCTTCTCGTTTGGTATTTAAGCGGGAATCATTACGATTAGTGCATTGTCGATGATTTCATCGTCCTACTCAACCGAAGCCGGACTGCAAACAAGCCTGTATTTTGGTAACAGGATGCCTATAATGCGCCGCCATGGCTAAAAAGAAGCACAATATACCCAGTTCGACCATTGCGAGGAACAAGCGGGCCCGATTCGATTACCACCTGGGCGACCGATTTGAAGCAGGTATCTCACTGACCGGATGGGAAGTTAAAAGTCTGCGCGCAGGAAAGGTGCTGCTCACAGATACCTATGTGCTTCTGAAAGACGGTGAAGCGTTCCTGCTGGGGGCGCATATCACCCCGTTAAACACTGCATCAACTCATGTCATCACCGACCCGGACAGGACCAGAAAGCTGTTGCTACATCGCAAGGAGCTGTCCAGGCTCTTTAATGCTACCGCACAAAAAGGCAATACCTGTGTTGCGCTATCTATGTATTGGAAAGGTAACCGGGTCAAATGTGAAATTGCACTGGCCACGGGTAAGAAACTGTATGACAAACGCGCTGCTATCAGAGAACGGGAATGGAACCGGGATAAAAGCAGGGCTTTGAAATCATACAACACCTGAACAACGCAATTATCAATACAGAATTGAATAAATGCATTGATTAGTACATATAGGTTAACAATGAGGTAAAATGGAAATTCACATTGGGGGCGACTTGGCTTCGACGGCGGTCACGACACCCGAGGTGCATGCCGAGAGGGTAGTAACTCTCGTTAATCAATTACTGTAACTTTTATAGTTGCCAACGACGAAAACTACGCACTAGCAGCTTAAAAAACTGTTTACACCGGCGATGGATTGCCCATGCTCCTGACCCGGTGGCACGTTTCATGGGATCGCAGTCAAGCTCCGTTCGAGGCGAAACTGTTAAAACTTAATCGAGCTCGCCTTTAACACCCTGCTCGTCGGGTTATTTTAAAGGTCAAAATGTAGACGAAACTAAGCATGTAGAGCCGAAGGCAGAGTACTGGCGGACGCGGGTTCGATTAACACAATGGTCGCCATGGGGAGTGATCCCCATTGGAAAAGAGGGCTCATACGGTGAACGCTAAGGGGTTAATGTCCTATGCCAACGCCGTCCGGTGAATGGGAAACCAGTAAGCCGGCTAGAGACTCATAGGTTCCTAACGGAAATCCCAACGGACTTCTTATGGAATACTAGGGTGGGCAATAGCTCACAACACGCTCTCCCCTGCAAGGATGCAGGTGAAGGAATAGTCCAGCCCATATCGAAAGGTATGGATCAGCTGTCCCGCCGCCTCCACCAAATTCATGGCTTTTGCTGCGCAAAAACATGAATACCCGGCAACTGTTTTGCGGAGCGAAACAGTGAGAGGGAGATCGACAGCGGTTTGCCCTGCAAATCGCGAGAGATGGTTCGTGGCTTTCACGAAGTGAGAACACAAAGACCGTTCGCTGGTTCATTGAATGAGACAGCGAGCGGGAATCTGTGGCATT
>CAZNFE010000011.1:0-19587 GCA_964571945.1 uncultured Pseudomonadales bacterium | reverse complement strand
CAAGCTTGGTTCTCCTTCATCAGTCACTTACGATAGTTTTGAGCGGTCAACTGCGATTTCTAGGGTGAAGCTCCTTGCATCGATTTCACCAACTTGTAGCCTTATCTGGTATAGTATCAGCTTCTGAATTCCCGAATTCTATAGTGCCCATGTCTACCCAATCACCAGTAAGACTTCTGATACTGGATAATTCACAGAACCGAGCGGAAGAGTTGATCGTAATGTTGCGAAACTCCGGGCGTGCCACGCGCGCGCAACACGTAGAATCCCATGAAAGTCTGCAGTCGCTGCTAAAAAACAAATCGTGGGATTTGTTCCTATCCAGACCGGAAGCAAATGACGTGACCGCAGAGCAGGCAATCGCACTCATCAAGGAATTCGAGAAGGATGTACCATTCATTCTTCTGGTTGGTAACAACGATGTTGAATCCATCACTGCCGGGCTTCAAATGGGTGCCACCGATGTGGCACTGGAGGATGATGAAGAAAGGCTCCGACTGATTATTAACCGGGAATTGGAAAACCTTGAAAATCGGCGGGCCAGGCGCAGGGCTGAGCTTGAACTCAAGGAAGCTGAACGACGCTGCCAGTTATTACTGGAGAGCTCAAAAGCTGCTATTTCCTATGTGCATGATGGCATGCACATTTTTGCAAATTCTGTCTATTGTGAATTCTTCGGATTTGATAGCTTTGAAGATCTGGAGATCGTTCCCTTAATCGATCTGATTGTGCCGGACGACCAGGCTAATTTTAAAAGCTTCCTAAAATCATTCCGCGAGCAGGAAGAAGCATCCGCAGAGTACAACTGTGTACACAATGATGGTTCTGCCATCCAGGTACAGATGACACTATCCAGGGCACAATATGATGGGGAGCCATGTACCCAGGTTATTCTCAGACCAAAAGTAGATGAGAAAGAAATTGAGAGTCGACTCGAGGAACTAAGCTATCAGGATCAGCTAACAGGTTTACCGAATCGCAGAAAGTTCATTGAATTGCTTGATATTGCAGTCGAGCGGGCGGTAGAGGACAATGATCTGTCAATCGTTTTCTATATCGTGCTGGATAAATTTGAGGATACGGTTACGCAATCAGGTATCGCTGATGCCGACTTGATCATTCGTGAGGTGGCAAGTCTTATCAGCAGCAAATTGGATGAATCCCACCTGCTGGCCAGATTTGGAGACGATGTCTTTACTCTGCTGTATCCAGGTTCAAATGCAGATAAAGCGGGGGAACTCGCGGAAGATATCCGAAAAACTATCGAATCAAAGTTGATCGAAGTTGCCGGTAAGACTTATCAGCTTACATTGAGTATCGGCCTGGCCCAAATTACTGAAACATCCAACTCAGCGCAGACAATCTCGCGAAGCAGAGAGGCTATATCTGAGACGTCCAATGGTAATTGCATTGCTGTCTATCGTTCTGAAACACCAGCAGTACAACAGGAAAAAAGCTCAGCGCAGGACGATTTCAGAGAACTGGTTGTATCAGCTTTTGATAAAGGCCGACTGAAGTTACTTTTTCAACCAATTATCAGCCTGCATGGTGATGACGATGAACAATTTGAGGTCCTCCTCAGACTGTTGGATGACGAGGACAATGAACTGACCCCGGATAAGTTCCTCGATATCGTCCACGAAGAAAATCTATCTATAAAGCTCGATCGCTGGGTGATATTGCAATCAATCAAATTACTGGCAGCCCATAGAAGTGAGGGGAGTCTGGCACGACTATTCATCAACGTTACGCATCTGACCATCGCTGATGACACATTTCTACCCTGGGTCAACGTAGCACTGAAAGCAGCACGATTACCAATTGACGCGGTGATCTTCCAATTCCATGAATCAGACGCAATAACCTACATGAAGCAAGCGGGTATCTTTACCAAAGGCTTGAAGGAGCTTCACTGCAAGGCCTCCATAAATCACTTCGGTTGCTCGCTGAACCCTTTCAACACGTTGAAACATATCAGTGTTGACTATGTGAAACTGGATGGATCCTTTGCTCATGACATTGACTCAGATGAAGAAAAGAGACAGGAGTTGATGGATACAATAACTTCTTTGCAAGCCAAGGGAATTCTTACCGCCATCTCCGGGGTCGAGTCACCCCAGGTGTTATCGACTCTCTGGGAGGCTGGACTGAATTTCATTCAGGGGCACTACTTATCCGTACCTCTGGAAACCATGGACTATGATTTTGCCAGTGAAGATATGTAAACAAGTGGCTATGGATTGCTCTGCAAAGCCTTTGACAATCGATTTCACTCTGAATTCGATCATCTTGCATGAATATTTATGAATCCGGAAAACTATTCATCCTTGCAGCGCACCAAAATAGCCCTTCTGATGACTACTCCTTTACTGGCAAGTTGCATTTTGTCAATTTTCCTGATTACCAGTCTTGTGAGCGACAATCAGGAACAACAAAGTCAACTGATTGGTGACGCTATTGCTAAACAATTAAGTGCCTCTGTCTCTGAATACATGCTGGCAGAGGATCGTTTAAGTCTTACCGTATTACTAAATGAACTCGTAGATGAAGGCGTTTTCAGCAGTGCTACGATTTATGGTGCTGATAATCATCTGGTGGCTGCCGCCGGAAAAGCTGTCCAGAATAATGACCGTGTTTTCACGGCGGAGATCACTTACCAGGATTCGGTCGCTGGTTACGTACACATCTCGCTTGCCGGCGACAGATTATTTTTGAACAACTTGTCAACCATCCTTATCGTGCTTGGGACAAACCTGGCCTTGATACTGCTGGTGGGTTTCTATGCTTTTAATATTGCGGACAAGCTCACCCAAGCCGATTCAGAGGACACTGTTGAGGCAGGGAGTGAATCCAGCACCAATGACAAGTCAAAAAAGGGAAGTGCCTTCAGTTTACCTATTATCAAGGCTCGCTCTCGTCCGGATCGAAAAAGTGTCCCGGAGATTACAGATTTCGATGACTTCAGTCTACTGGTGCTCAAAATTCGTCCGACACGAATATTGGAAGAATTGCGCACTGGCATTAAGAAAGCTGTCTCATTATACGAAGGTCGAATTGAATCCTTCGATGAAGAAGAGATCACGGTTCTGTTTACACATCAAACTGACCATTGTTTTCAGGCTGCTTGTGCCGCGCTCGTCATACAATCACTAACCAGAGAAATCAAGTACGGGGAATGCAAGGCAGGCATGGACTGCGGCAGTACAATTGAGGAGCTAAGTCAGGCACGAAAACATGCAAGTTACTACGCATCAGTTGCGGATAACGAGTTGCTGGTCAGTGAATCCGTATATCGAGATGAAGCAGTTAACGGAAAAGTTGAAATAACAACATTTCACAGTTCAATGGCTCCGGATTCACACCTGTACCGAATTTCAGGATTGATTGACTCTCACCAGCGACTTATCAATTCCCAGGCCCATCAATTAGCGGACCTCTGATCATTCATCACGTCCTGGCTTAACCTGGCAGCACCTCAACAAAATCAATCTTCTGGAATCCGCGTGGTAGTTTGTGACCTCGTCTGGCTCTCTCACCCCGGTAATAGTCCAGGTCGGTAAATTTGAGATTAATATGTCTTTTCCCCGAGTGAACGATCAGGCAATCAGTTTCATTAAACGCCAATATACAAAACATCAGTTCAGTTCTGTCAGTCAGTCGGGCTTTTGGAATATTTATAATTTTGACACCCTTCCCGCGACCCATTTTGGGTAAATCCGCGACCGGAAAAATCAATAGTCTGCCTTCGGTACTGAACGCAGCGAGCCAGTTCTTATCATAGTCGCTGATGACTGCCGGTTGTAAAGCAACACCACCCAGTGGAATTGAGAGCATCGATTTACCTGCTCTGTTTTTAGTCTTCAAGGCTCCAATATTTGCCACGAAACCGTATCCGACATCAGATGCAACCACAAACTGTTGTTGTTCATCTCCAGTAACCAGGCCAACGAATGTTGCTCCGGATGGCGGCTTCAATTTGCTCGTTAGTGGTTCCCCCTGGCTCCTTGCCGATGGCAGTGTATGGGATGGGACAGCATAAGCTCTGCCTGTTGAATCAATAAAAACGGCATCCTGATTAGATTTTCCTTGCACAGCATACTTGTAACTATCTCCAGATCGGTACGCCAATTCGCTAGGATCAATGTCATGTCCTCTTGCTGCCCTAACCCATCCTCTGTCGGACAGGACAATAGTCACCGGTTCTACAGATAGCAGGTCTTTTTCCTTGAATGCCTGTGCTTCGGTCCGTTGAACTATCGGTGACATCCGCTCGTCACCGTATTCTTCTGCATCTGCCTTCAATTCCTTTTTTATCAAGGTTTTTAACCTGGCTTTGGATCCAATCGTCTTCTCAAGATCAGCACGCTCAGCATTCAACTCATCCTGCTCAGCCTTGATTTTTATCTCTTCCAGTTTAGCGAGTTGTCTTAACCGCAGATCCAGAATTGCATCTGCCTGTCGATCACTCAATTTGTAACGCTTGATTAATGCCTCTCTTGGTTTGTCCTCTGTACGAACTATCCTGATTACCTCATCAATATTCAGATAAGCGATCATCAGGCCGTCCAGTACATGTAATCTCTCCAGTACTTTATCCAACCTGAACTGTAATCGCTTGATTACTGTCGCAGACCTGAATTTGATCCACTCAGACAGGATCGCTTTGAGGTTTCTAACCCCGGGACGACCATTTATGCCAATCATGTTTAAATTGACACGATAGTTGTGCTCAAGATCCGTTGTTGCAAACAGGTGATTCATGACACCTTCAAAATCCACACGCTTCGATCGGGGTACAACAACAATTCGGGAGGGATTCTCGTGATCAGATTCATCCCGCAGATCGACTATCATCGGCAGCTTCTTATTCTGCATTTGTGTGGCGATCTGCATCATTACTTTGGTACCTGAGACCTGGTGAGGTAATGCGGTGACCACTATTTCGTCGTTCTCGATGTGGTAAACGCCCCGCATTTTGATGCTTCCGCGACCGGTTTCATATATCTGACGAATTTCCTCTTCACTGGAAATGATCTCCGCCTCAGTCGGGAAATCCGGTCCCTTTATATGCTCACAAAGATCAGTGATTGACGTTCTGGGAGCATCTAACAGTCGAATGCAGGCACTGACCACTTCTCTCAAATTATGTGGCGGAATATCTGTCGCCATGCCAACAGCAATTCCGGTGCTACCGTTGAGAAGAATATTGGGTAGTCGGGCGGGCAAGGTATCTGGTTCTTCGAGTGTTCCATCAAAATTTGGTGACCACTCAACAGTTCCCATGCTGATCTCTTGCAGCAATACTTGTGCATAACGCGTCAGTCGCGATTCAGTGTATCTCATGGCGGCAAATGATTTCGGATCATCCGGCGAACCCCAGTTACCTTGACCATCCACCAAAGGATGTCGATAGGTGAAGGATTGAGCCATCAATACCATCGCCTCATAGCTCGCTGAATCTCCATGTGGATGGTACTTGCCGATTACATCACCAATTGTTCGGGCAGATTTCATAAACTTGGCATCTGCTCCCAATCCCAGCTGAGACATAGCGTAGATGATTCTTCTCTGAACTGGCTTCAACCCATCACCAATAAAGGGAAGTGCCCTGTCGTTAATGACATACATTGAATAATTCAGATAGGCGTTTTCCGTGTACTCCTTCAATGGCAGAGTTTCCGTAACACCGTTGTCAAAAAACTCACTCATATTTTTCTATCCGTGTGAATTACTATTATGGGTCTAACAGCTATATTCTGGTTACCGATGTATTTCCAGCACATGTCTGGATGAAGGACTCCCTACATGGCAGATTGCAAACAGACGGGCATTATCAAATGTCTGCGAGGTCGCCTTTGTCTTCGAGCCAGTTTTTCCTCTCAGATGCGCGTTTTTTTGATAGCAGCATATCCATCAACTTGATTACATCCTTCATTGACTCGATGGTTAATTGGACAAGCCGCCTGGTATCTGGCGCCATGGCTGTTTCTCTTAATTGCAGGGGATTCATCTCGCCCAAACCTTTAAATCGTTGTACTTGTACTTTGCCTTTTATTTTCTTGGTTTTAATACGATCCAGGTACCCCTGTCGTTCGCCCTCATCCAGCGCATAGAACACCTCCTTGCCTACATCAATTCGGTACAGTGGTGGCATAGCGACAAAAACATGTCCTTTTTCTACCAGTGCAGGGAAGTGCCTGACGAACAGCGCTAACAACAGGCTAGCTATATGCAGACCATCTGAATCCGCATCCGCCAGAATACAGACCTTGCCATAACGAAGACCGGACAAATCTTCAGTGCCTGGATCTATACCCAACGCAACGGAAATGTCATGAACTTCCTGAGAACCCAGTATTGCGTTTGAATCAACTTCCCAGGTATTCAGAATCTTGCCCCGCAAGGGCAAAATTGCCTGGGTTTCTCTATCGCGAGCCTGTTTTGCAGAACCTCCCGCCGAGTCTCCTTCCACCAGGAACAACTCACCGAGCATTACATCCTGACAGGAACAATCAGAGAGTTTTCCGGGCAAGGCAGGACCGCTTGTTATTTTCTTCCTGGCTATTTTTTTACCGGCTTTCTGACGACCCTGGGCATTGTTGATGGCTACTTCGGCTATCCGTTCTGCATCGGTTATGTGCTGGTTTAGCCAGAGGCTGAACACATCTTTCGCAACCCCGGATACAAATGAAACAGCCTGCCTGGACCCTAGTCTCTCTTTGGTCTGTCCTGAGAATTGAGGATCCAGCATTTTGGATGAGAGCACATAGGCACATTGATCGAACACATCATCAGCGACCAGTTTAATACCCCGGGGAAGCAGATTCCGGATACTACAGAATTCACGCATCGCCTCAAGCAATCCAGCACGTAATCCATTGACGTGGGTACCGCCTTGAAGGGTAGGGATCAAATTAACATAGCTTTCGGCAATAATCTCTCCACCATCGGGTAACCACATCAATGCCCATTCAACCGCTTCTTCGGTGCTTTCGAAGGAGCCTGTAAACGGCTCTGAAGGGATGCTTTCAATTCCACCGGTTTCAGCAATCAGGTAATCTTTTAATCCCTGTTCATAGATCCACTCATATTCTCTCTGCTCGCCTTTGGTAGCTGTTTCATTCACAAAGAATACATGCAGCCCCGGACATAGAACCGCCTTAGCCCTCAGCAGATGCAATAATCGCGGCACCGAAAATTTGGGTGAGTCGAAATAGATAGCATTCGGAGTGAAATGTACCATAGTGCCCGTGTTTCGCTTACCAACTTTGTCTTTGACCCGCAGTGGCTGAACCTTATTACCATTCTCGTATCCTATATGGTGCAGTTTGCCTTCTCTTCGTATGAATACTTCAAAGTTAGCAGATAAGGCATTAACCACAGACACTCCGACGCCATGCAAACCACCGGAAAACTTGTAATTCTCACTGTTAAATTTTGCCCCGGAGTGCAGCCTGCTCAAAATTAGTTCAACCCCCGGTATTTTTTCTTTTTTGTGTATGTCTACCGGCATCCCGCGACCATTATCACTGATGGACATGGAACTATCTTTCCTCAGTGTGACCCTTATTTCGGTGGCATAACCCGCCAGTGCTTCGTCAACACTGTTATCGATAACTTCCTGTGCCAGATGATTTGGACGTGTTGTATCTGTATACATTCCGGGTCGTTTACGAACCGGTTCCAGTCCTTCGAGTACTTCGATTGAGTCAGCTTTGTATCTACTTGGTGCCATCTTTAACTACTTCACTCCTCTTTGGTGTTCTTCGTGTCCGACACCTGATCGAGACCCTGGCCAAGGAACCGCTGATCAAGTATTAAAGTCGCCATCATCAAGCGGCCGCTCATTGACGCGTGAAATTCCTGTATCAATTGAACCGTCATCATTCAGCTTCAACCACCGGTAGCCAGGAGGCTTATCGTCCAGCGCAAACTCCATAGAAGCCGGCTGAAACTGAAAACAACTGGATGGTGATCCAAGAAATCGGATGCCATTTTCGATCTGATCCACTTCCTGATGTACGTGCCCACACAACACCCCCCTCACTCTGGACGACTGACCAATATGTAACTGAAATTCCGCTGCATTCCGAACAGCCAATCTGTC
Organism: uncultured Pseudomonadales bacterium; assembly: GCA_964571945.1. Lineage (GTDB taxonomy): Bacteria > Pseudomonadota > Gammaproteobacteria > Pseudomonadales > Azotimanducaceae > JASJXV01. Next base: position 11,480 of record CAZNFE010000011.1, on the reverse strand, counting down.
CATCCAGGCCGAATTAACAGGCAGGACATGATGGTGGAGCACTACAAGTACATATGGTTCAACACAGTTGGATAGCTCATCCCTCAGAAACGATAACTCTGTTTTGGCAACCAGACCATACACTTGTCCCTGTACATGAGAGTCCAGTAACAGAATCCGCCAGCTATCCGATCCAATACTCTTACTCGGCAACAGGTTTGCATCAGACTGATCATACATCACCTCAGCACGATCATGATTACCTGGCAGCCAACAAAATGGTGCACCCAACTTGTTAATCAATTTGATAAATGTATTATAGGAATCAGCACTGCCATCGTGAGATATGTCACCGGTGCCCAGGATCAGTGAGATATCCTGATGTTCCAGCTTGATGAGATTCAATACAGAATGAAAACTCTGCAGTGTATTGACCCGCAAAATTTCACCTCCCCCCCGTGCGAGGTGGCAGTCCGTTATTTGAATTAAAGTAGGTTGCATCTGTGCATGACTGGAATGTTCACGCGCAGAATTATACACGCTGATGGTCAGCTACCCTAACCCGGAAACCTTGTTTTGAGAGCAGCGAGGCCAACTAATCCCGCTGGCGCCTCTGCCTGATCATCCAGTTCGAATTGGTAGTCCACTGCGTGACCATTTTTTAGGCAATGACTCAGTATTTCTCCCAGGAAACTGTTCATCTGCGATTTCTCATCCGGGTGCTGCATGATGATATTCGGATATTCATAGCGCGGCAGGAATTGTTTTACTCCATCGCAGCTTATTACCTCTGCAGTCTTCAGATCATGGTAAACCCGAATTTGCATGGCCCGTGACCCCACCCAACGATTGGCTGCATGGTTGCGTCTGTTGGAGAAGTGCATGTTAAGAATTGTGGTGTATTTACATCGTTCGCTAACTTCAATTGCAATGCGGGCCGACGGGTGATACTTCGATGCGACACCGAACTCAATCTTGTCTTTTTTATTCATCCCGGGCATGAGTTGGTTTAGCCGAATGTAATTTGCATCGCATTCAGCACCATCACTTGCCAGATCAGGACAGTATCTTTTCTTCACTTACTTCTCATCAGTGTTTTATTCAATTGAAGCCATAGAAGTGCCATTATAGTCGCTGCGTTGTTGATACGGCCAGCCTGCAAGGCGAAAAGAGCAACTGCGACTGGCATTCTGGATATTCTGATATCTTCATGTTCTCTCGCTAGTCCATGCACGCCAGACACTTCCCCCAGATCTGTCAGTCCGCAATATAAATGCATTTTCTCGTTGGTTCCGCCAGGACTAACCAGATAGTCCATGATTGGTATCAACTCATATGGCTGGCAACCGGTTTCTTCCATACACTCGCGCATTGCAACCGATTCGAGCGACTCTGATTCCGATGCAATTCCAGCGACTAACTCCAGTTGCCAGGGTCCTTGCGATTCATTCAACGCACCAATGCGAAATTGTTCTATCAGGGCAACCATATCCGCATCAGGGTCATAAAGCAAAACGCCCACGGCGGGTGATCTGACAAATAGCTCCCGGTAAATTTCATCAGTCCAGTCACCCTTGTACATCCGGTGTTGCAATCTCACTCCGTGCAACTCGAAAAATCCTTTATACAATATACCCGTTTCGGCGACTTGCACATCATCGCCGGAGTATGTCCTGGAATGCTGCATACCCTTTTGTTGCAACTCTATCATCAGGTCAGTCACTCGGGTACGGATCTCGTCTCGGCTTTCTCTGAATGCCGTGAGTCGTTCCTGCTCTGTTCCGGAAACCGCAGCCGGATCGATGAGTGACCAATGCCTTTTATCCACGACCTTCGGAAGAACAGGGCAATTTGCATCCGCATGATCGCAAAGAGTTACCACCAGGTCTGTATGGAGCAGCATTTCCTGAGTCAATCTGGTTGATTCCTGCTGCGAGATATCCACACCTGCTTCTGCCATGACGGCTATGGCATCTGGATTTACACCATGGTTCTCGATTCCTGCAGACTCTGCTTCAATCGGTACGAACGGTGATTTCTTCACCCAGTCACAGGCGAAGCCCTCCGCGATTTGTGATCGACAGGAATTTCCAGTACAGATAAAAAGTACCCTCAAGCTGTTCAAGAGGTCGTACTCTGCCAGTTAACAGACTCCTCGATAAGCGTCATTACCCTGTCCAGACTGCCTTTGTTTTCCTCCATCACGCTCGCCGCGCGTATACCCATCTTGCTGCGAAGCTCTTTATCAGCGCACAGTATTTCTGTCGCGTGCAGCAGCGCATCGCGGTCATCCACTAACTCCATTGCCCCGGCATCCACAAACATGGTTGCGATAGAGTCAAAATTCTGTACAAACGGCCCCATCAAGATGGGTAGCTCAAATGCTGCTGCTTCCATCATGTTGTGCCCCCCTACATTGACCAGGCTGCCACCAACAAATGCAAAATCCGCTACGGCATAGAAGTAGACAAGTTCTCCCATCGCATCAACAACCATGACATCAGTATCAATATTGCAACTAATCTCATCGGAATGACAGATGGTACTCAGTCCGAAAGCTCTGGCCTTTCTGGCCACAATCTCAAATCTTTCCGGATGGCGTGGCACTATCACCAGTAACAACTGCCGATACTTCTCGCGTATCTGCTTAAACACTTCCAGAATAGTTTCATCTTCCCCGGGGTGCGTGCTCCCGGCAACAAAAACCAGACGATCACTACCCAGTTTCATGCGCAGAAAAGCACTCCGCACAGTCAGGTTATCAGGCAGTTTAATATCGAATTTTATACTGCCGGTAACCCGCAGTTTCTCTTCAGGCAGTCCCAGTGAAACAAACCGTTCGCCGTGTTGGTTCGTCTGGGTGGCAACCAGCGATATTTCGTCCAGCATAGACCTGGTTAAACCGGCAACGCGCCCATATCCACGTGCTGAGCTGTCTGACAATCGGCCATTGACCAGAATTGTTTGTACGCCCATGGTCTTGCAGTAATGGATCATGTTCGGCCACAGCTCGGTATCAATGAGCAACAGCAACGATGGTCTTACACGCAGCAGGAATTTTTTAATCATAAACGGTAAGTCATAGGGCACATAACACTGGGTAACGGTATCACCAAGCAGATTACTGATCCGCTCTGCACCCGTGGGTGTCATATTCGTAACCACGAAACGCACTTCCGGATATCGGGTGTGCAAACGACGAATCAGGGGAACTGCTGCAATACTCTCCCCCGCGGAAACTGCATGAATCCAGATTACATCTTCAGCCCCGGAAAACACGGGCGCATAACCGAACCTTTGCCACCATTGTTTCAGGTACCCTGGCGCCTTCAGCCCGCGCCAGATCAATCGAACCAGTACCCCGGGCAGTATCAGATAAAATAGAAAACTGTATATAAATCTCATCTAGATCAACACACATTTGAGACTCCCTATGCTATCACAGGTAAACTCTGCTGATATACTTGGGGACGGAAGGCGGATACTGTGCTTCAACCCTTATGTTGCTTGACGATCAGTAAACAAAGATGACCAGAGAATTCGACACGGATATAACCATAATTGGCGGCGGCATAGCCGGGCTATGGCTGCTGAACAGCTTGCGCGATCAGGGTTATAACGCCATTTTGCTTGAAAAGACTCAACTGGGTTCAGATCAGACCATCGCCTCCCAGGGTATGATCCACGGCGGTATCAAATACGCGCTGCAAGCCAGCCTGACAGGTTCTTCCGAAGCAATCGCTGATATGCCGGACATTTGGAGATCATGCCTGGCTGGCAGAGAGCCGCTTGACCTGCGTGATGTGAAAATACTATCCGATCATTATTATATGTGGACTGACGCAAGGCTTACTTCAAAACTGACGGCATTCTTCGGTAGCAAAGCCTTGCACGGGCGCGTTACAAAGTTACCTCGCAGTGAGTATCCACCGGCATTCGATTCAGATCAGTTTGGTGGTTCATTGTACCGGCTTGGTGATCTGGTACTCGATGTGCCATCTCTGGTTGATCGTCTCGCAAAAAAGTATGCTGACTGGATCTTCAAATTGGATACAGGCAATCCTGGATCGCTGGTGATGGCAGGTGATGCACAGATCAAATACATTTTTGTTTCCCCTGGCCTGGCGATCCGATCCAGCCGCTATATTTTGTGCGCAGGTGCAGGAAATGAAAATTTATTACGGCAGGCTGGATTACGCGCACCTGCAATGCAACGCAGGCCCCTGCATCAAGTGCTGGTGAAACACCGTTTTCCACATCCTGTCTATGCTCATTGTGTCAATATCAAGTCTGGCACTACACCACGCCTGACTATAACAACACATCAATCGAAGGAAGGTGATCAGATATGGTATCTTGGTGGCGAGTTGGCTGAATCTGGTGTTTCTCGAACCACCGATGAACAGATCACCTTCGCCAGGAGTGAACTTGCTGCCACCTTGCCCTGGGTAGATTTGGCACATACAGAATGGAGGTCTTTCACAATTGATCGTGCTGAGCCCAGACAAGAAGACCTGGTACGACCGGACAACCCTTTTGCCAAATCTATTGGCAATATGATTGTAACCTGGCCAATCAAATTGACTCTGACTCCAAACCTTGCAGAATCGGTAAACGGCTTGCTTTCCAGGCAGGGGATTGTGCCTGAATATGATGACGATCCTTCGTTGGCGCAAAGTCTCCTGAATAAACCGGGGCTGGCTGTACCTGTATGGCAGGAGCAGTTCGCTCGCGCCGTGGCTGATTAGCAATGTTACAACATCAGATAGGCAGCACCGATTGCTACGTATCGGTATTTGGAATGGGAACCGTCAAGTTCGGTCGGAATTCGGATGTAAAGTATCCTGCTTCTTTTTCATTGCCAGATAACCGAACCATCTCGAATCTCCTTGCGATCGCAAAACAGCATGGCGTAAATCTGCTCGATACTGCACCTGCATACGGCACCAGCGAAGAGCGACTGGGTGAACTACTGAAATCACAACGCCACGACTGGGTTATCTCCACAAAGGTAGGAGAAACCTACGCAGGGGGCATATCCAGCTACGATTTCACAGGATCGTCCGTTGAAATGAGCATCCGAGCCAGTTTGAAGCGATTGTCTACAGACTATCTCGATATCGTTCTGGTCCACTCAGACGGTTCGGATGAGAGAATCATCAGGGATCTGGATACCCTTGCCACATTGGAGAGACTCAAGTCCAAAGGATTGATTCGCTGCGTCGGTGTTTCAACGAAAACAGTTAACGGCGGGATTCTCGCGATCGAAAATTGCGATCTGGCGATGGTTACCTACAGTCTGACGCACCCCAAGGCCAGGCCTGTACTTGATCGCGCCCTGGAGCTCAACAAAGGTATTTTCGTGAAAAAATCCCTTGATAGCGGCAACAAACCCGAAAATTTGGACAGCAAAACATGGCTGAAGAACTCACTCGAATTCGTACTGGAACACCCCGCAGTAAGCTCCGTGATTATGGGTACCATTGACCCATTACATCTGGTGACAAATCTGGAGATTATCGATCAGATTCTGCAAGGGGGATCCGATAATGGGTAACTCCAGATAATCCGGTTTACTGCATGGGATGAGCACTGTTTTGAAGAAACGGTAAGGCTACAATTTTCTGATTTTCTCTACCAGCGCACTTGTAGAGCAGTCTTCTACGAACTTCAGTACTTTTACTTCACCGCCATAGGCTTTGACTATCTCCGCACCAACGACCCCGTCAACACCGTAATCACCGCCCTTAACCAGAATGTCAGGTTGCAGTAGTTCCAGTAGTTTTTCCGGCGTGTTTTCAGAAAAGCCGACCACCCAGTCTACTGACACCAACCCGGCTAAAATGATCATCCGTCTGTCAATCGGGTTAATAGGTCTTCCTTCCCCTTTCAGATTGTGTACAGACTCGTCATCATTCACCGCTACGATCAGGTGGTCACCTAATGAACTCGCTTCTTCAAGGTAATCCACGTGGCCAGCATGCAAAATGTCGAAGCAGCCGTTCGTAAAAACAATCTTCTCACCGCGCTTGTGCGCTTCACGTACGGCTATACAAAGTTGTTCCTCTCCCATGACACCATTCTCAAAACCCGATATCGTGGCGACTTCCTGACGTAATTCCGGCCCACTGATTGTCGCAATTCCGGCTCGAGCACACACCATACCTGCCGCTACATTTGACAACGCGACAGCATCCGCTAATTGCTGGCCAGCTCCCAGAGCCGCAGCTAAAACAGATATAACCGTATCACCGGCACCACTAACATCAGACACCTCCCGGGTCTGAGCAGGAAAGTGAATTTCCTGCATGCCGGGTTGCAAAAGTGTCATGCCTTCCGCACTGCGAGTAACCAGCAACGCCTTAATCTCGAGCGTATGCATCAGTTGCTGACATTTGTCGACCATTTCCTGCTCGCTCTGCCACACGCCGACGGCTTGCTCCAATTCCAGCCTGTTCGGCTTTAGTACCATGGCTCCCTTGTAAACACCGAAATTCTTCAATTTCGGATCAACCAGTACCGGTACATTGGATTTACGGGCGCAATTAATCAGACTTTGCGGATCAGCCAGCACACCCTTATCATAATCCGACAACAGTAGAATATCTGCACGGGACAATTGCGGCTCCACAAGATCCAGTAACTGGTTATCTTCCAGCGTCAATTCTTTTTCAAAGTCCGCCCTCAGAAGTTGCTGACGCTGGCTGACTATTCGAAGCTTAGTAATAGTTTCGTAGTAAGCCGGCTGGATGAATGCACATTGAATCCCTGCTGATTCAAGTTTAGTTTGCAGGATAGCCCCCATCTCGTCTCTGCCAATCGCGGCAACGAGCATACTTCGGGACCCAAGAGCCGCCAGATTCAATGCTACATTCGCCGCTCCTCCCGGCCGATCCTCTACTTCATCGATGTCAACCACAGGCACCGGTGCCTCGGCAGAAATGCGATGACTTGAGCCATGCCAGTACCGATCAAGCATGGCGTCTCCTACCACTAGAACCCGTGCGGTTTCAAGACCAGGTACTTTTATATCCATAGGCAATACACGGGGCGCTGATTACTATTTTCCGCTGTGTCCAATTCGGGGTGCAGTTCGAACGTCTGTAAATTTAATGCCGGATTTCCGGTTCGCTCACAAGCCTTCATTAGATGCCCGCTTCTCCAAAGGCAATAATAGCACATCGCTGCATAAGCGACTCTGGCAAATACTGGAGTCGCCCCCGCTTAACAGTTAAACTTCTTTGCGGTTCATTCCCCAGGTAGCACGTGAGCAAAGAGAGTACACTTCAGAAATTTCGCATATACTGGCATCCAGAATATTGGCTTACCTGGACAGGATTTGCGCTGCTGCGACTGATCCTGCTACTCCCCTTCTCTGTCGTCTGTCGCTTTGGTGCAGGTCTCGGCTGGATCGGATACCACCTGGCAAAATCACGCAGACATATCGTTGAAGTAAACATCAGTCTTTGTTTCCCTGAATTGAATCCGGAGCAGCAAAATAGTTTAGTCAGGAAGATATTTCGATCTACTGGTATCAGCATTTTTGAGACGGCATTGGCCTGGTTCAAGGAGCCTGCAGAATACAGCCATCTGTTTACAATTAAGGGAAAAGACATCCTTGAGGATGCAATTAGCGAGCACAAAGGTGTCATACTGTTGGGAATGCATTTTTCTACTCTGGATCTGAGTGGTGCTGTTTTTAGCACCTTTGCCGATATGGATGTCATGTATCGGAAAAGTAAAAATCGGTTATTTGAACATTTGATGAAGACCGGGCGAGAGAAAAACTTCGACCTGGCCATAAGCCGTGACGATATCAGAGGAGTGATCCGACGTCTGAAGTCCGGCCATGTGGTATGGTATGGAGGCGATCAGGATTATGGCCCGAAGCACTCGGTCTTTGCACCATTTTTTGGTATTCAAACAGCCACTATTACGGCAACTGCCCGTTTTGCAAGGATAACCGGTGCGCCTATAGTGCTATTCAATCATTATCGGAACAGCGACGATTCCGGGTATGAAATCGAGTTTTCCAGACCCCTGGATGACTTTCCATCCACTGATGAGTTGTTGAACGCAACCAGAATAAATCAGCTTGTAGAAACATCAGTTAGAAAATGTCCTGATCAATACTGGTGGCTTCACCGGCGATTCAAAACTCGCCCGAAAGGTGAGAGCAGGCCCTATTAGAAACCTGTTAGTATCCGTCTTGTTAGAGGAGATGTTGCTGATGGTTGTACCAATTTCACGTACTCCAATCTACCCACAAGGTATTCGTTAGGTGACTGCCAGGATTATCATCGACACTGGAAGAGCCAGCACCCTGAACAGCGGTCTTGGGCAGGTGGTGTACCGGTTTGCAGAAGCGTTGTCGACAAAACCACCCGTTGACATGGATTTCACATTCCTTGTTCACGCAAAAATGGCGCCGGTAATGCAGAATGCTTTTGATATTGACATTATGGTTGCCAGTCCGATTCGACGACTGTTTCCCGAATGGTTTTCCACCGGGGACATATGGCATGTATTGAATCCTGATTCCAGGACGGTTCCAATGCACCACCCCGGCATCATTGTTACGGTACATGATGTTCGCATTCTGAGTGTAAAACACGGCAATCGCGCAAAATCCTACCGGCAGCGATTACAGGATATCCTCGATCATTCGGCCGCAATAACCGCAATTTCCGAGTTCACGAAAAAGGGTATGCAGCAAAACTTCACTATCCCACCCGTTCCTTTCACGGTAATTCCAAATGGTCTTTCTGCCCCTCGCAGATCCGATATAGAGCCTTCAACTAACCTGCAGCGCCCCTACCTGCTTTCGCTGGGACTCTTTGAAGAGAAAAAAAGATTTCATCTGTTGGTGGAAATGATGAAATACCTGCCGGAGCTCAACTTGTATCTTGCCGGTTTCAATGACAACAGTTACGGCGCAAAATGCAAGCAACTGGCCAGGGAGCTGGGTACCGAACATCAACTTCACTTTCAGGGTACGGTGAACGAAAACCACAAGTGGCAACTTTATGCTGATTGTGAAGCACTGGTCTTTCCCAGTGAACTGGAAGGGTTCGGTCTGCCGGTACTGGAAGCCATGGCGCTTGGAAAACCAGCTATTATTTCACAGGATGGCGCCTTGCCGGAAACCGGTGGAGAGCATGCTCACTATTTCTCTTCGCTGGATCCCCGGGACATGGCAATTCAGGTCAGATCATTTCTACAGGACAAACGGCAATCAGCAGCATCCACCAGAGAGGAATATGCTCATTCGTTCAGTTGGTCACGGGCAGTTTCACAATACGTGGAATGTTATCGATCAATCCTGCAGTAGCAGATTCACTTTGATGTTTGTACCATGAGCCAAGTCAGATATAGTCTTTGCCGTGTCCAACTCCAGCGTGTAGTTCTCACAGGAAAAGCCACCGGGCATGCTTTTGTATCAACCTTTTTTGGTAACCAGTACATCTTCCAAAAACAGGTACTTCAAATCGGAGCTGAAAAACATATTGAGCGCATCCCTTGGTGAACAAACCATCGGTTCACCGCGTCGATTCATTGATGTATTCAAAACAACACCATCCCCGTTGGTCCGTTCCATTTCTTTCAACAGGGCATAGTAAATCGGATTGGTTTTCTGGCTCACCACCTGGACTCGTGAAGTACCATCTTCATGCACAACTTCTGGAATTCGGGTCTTCCACTCTTCTGCCACATCAAACGTTATGGTCATAAAGGGTGCCGATTGGTCAGACTGAATGATATCTGGTGCAATCGTATCCAGAATACTAGGACAGAATGGTCGCCAACGTTCTCGAAATTTAATCTGTTCATTAATTCGATCCGCTATACCTTTAAAACTGGGGCATCCGAGTATGCTCCTGCCACCCAATGCTCTTGGACCAAACTCCATTCTGCCCTGACACCAGGCAAGCGGATTGCCATCGTTCAGGATCTGAGCAGCCTTTTGAGGTACATCCGCCACTATTTCATAGATCGGCTTCTCCGGGTGTTCCTCACATGCCTCGATACACTCATCATGGGTGTAATTCGGTCCCAAAAACACGTGATCCATTTTTTCCACTTCCACACCTCTCACATGACAGGCATAGGACGCAGCTCCGACAGCAGTCCCGGCATCACTGGCAGCTGGTTGTACAAAGAGTTCATCAACAAAGGGTAGTTGCAGTATTTTTTGATTCAGCTTTACGTTCAATGCACCCCCGCCTGCAAACACCAGCTTACCTGTTTCCCTGAGTATGTCGCCAAGATAGTAATCAACCAGCTTGAGGGAGATGTCTTCATACAGCTTTTGCATGGCAGCGGCATAGTGAATATATGGATCATCAGCAATGTCACCCTTACGCCGGGGACCCAGCCAGTCGATCAGCTTCTGGCTGAAATAATAGCCTCTGCGTCCCTCCTTGTAACGGCGCAACCCGATGGTATTGACCAGGTTGGTATTCACACTGAAATCTGCGCCGTCAAATTTGACCAGTCTGGACAGATCATAAAGCGACGCATCCCCGTAGGGAGCCATACCCATCACCTTGTACTCACCATCGAGCATATCAAAACCCAGGTACTCGGTAATTGATCCGTATAACCCGCCCAGGGAGTCAGGATCATAGAATTCCTTTATCTTATGTATCTCGCCATTTTCTCCGTAACCAAAAAAGGTGGTGGCATACTCACCCTTCCCATCGATGCCCAAAATGGCAGATTTTTCCTTGAATCCGCTAAGGTGGTACGCACTGCTGGCATGAGCCAGGTGGTGCTCTACCGCATCAAACTCGATCTTGTCCCAGGATATATGCAGTTGCTTCAGCAAATCTTTCACGCGGCGTTTATTGCGCCGATAGTGTCGATTGCCATTAAATATAGCATCAAGCGATCGATCCGGCGCATACCAATAGCGGCGCGCGTAATGCCATCTGGCTGGTGTCGTGAGTGGGATCCTGGCAAATGGAAATGCCACGACATCTATATCTGCCGGTTTGATGCCAGCATACCGCATGCAAAATCTGGCCGCTTCCAATGGCATTTTGCCTTTGGCATGCTTTTCACGAATGAAGCGCTCTTCTTCTGCAGCGGCAATCAACTGTCCATCGATGTAGAGTGCTGCTGACGGATCGTGGGTAAGTGCACCGGATAATCCCAGAACTATTAAAGACAAATGCACGGATCTCCGAGGATTGATAGACGCGCTATTCTAACTGATTGTCGCAAATCAATCAGGGTCTGCGGCAGTTTTACCGATGATCCCCCGAATTCTTTCCTGTAGATCCGGTCGATCTTCCCAATTCTGCATAAAACGTCGTCGATCTTTTTGCTGCTCATTTCTAAATGAAGTTGCGTTTCGGTACTCGCGCATCGAATCCAGATCAATGAGTACCGGCCCACCATCAGCCATCAGAAAATTCGTATCTTTCAGATCGCCGTGGGCCAAAAAATGCACTTCCAGATCAACCAGGATCTGTACCAGCCCGTGCAGATCCTGATCC
>CAZNFE010000010.1:0-19647 GCA_964571945.1 uncultured Pseudomonadales bacterium | reverse complement strand
CTTCCATATATGGATGCGAATCTCACTGATCAGAGAGAGTGTACCCGACTGACCAGGAGAATGCTGGTGAATCTGGGATTGGGTGATCAGTGGGGAGAAGAAAGTCTGGATACAGAAGGTGATCCGGATCAGGAAGATGATGATTCCGGGGACTCTGAAGGAGAGGCAGGGGACCAATCTACCATGGAAGAAGCATCCAGTGATGCGGATATGTCCGAGGCAATGGAAGGCGAAGTTTCCGTGGATATGGAGGCCGGGGATCTTTCTGAAGCAGAAGGTGAAGATGATGACGCCGGTGCAACGCCCCAGATGCTTCAAAAAAACTGGGACAGGCCGAGGGAATCCAATTACACAGCATTTACGGCAGAATTCGATGAAATCATCCTGGCAGATGAGCTTTGTGAACCAGCCGAACTGGATCGGCTGCGGAGCGTGCTGGATACGCATCTGCAACATTCGCAGATTATAATATCCAAGTTGGCTAATCGGCTGCAGCGCAAATTGATGGCACAGCAAAATCGCAGTTGGGAATTCGATCTGGATGAGGGGATGCTGGATACTTCCAAACTGACCAATGTGATTATGGATCCTTTCCACCCGCTGGCGTTCAAGCAGGAAAAGGAAACGACCTTCAGAGATACGGTGGTATCTTTGTTGATTGACAGTTCAGGTTCCATGCGAGGACGATCAATCACAATTGCTGCCATGTGCGCGGATATTCTGGGCAGGACGCTGGAGCGATGTGCGGTTAAAGTTGAGATTCTCGGGTTCACCACCAGAGCCTGGCGTGGCGGACAATCCAGGGAAAAATGGCTCGCCACAGGCAAGCATCCAAATCCGGGAAGACTGAATGACCTGCGGCACATCATCTACAAATCGGCCGATATGCCCTGGCGTCGCGCCCGAAAGAACCTCGGGTTAATGATGAGAGAGGAACTGTTGAAGGAAAATATCGATGGTGAAGCGCTGCTCTGGGCGCATAATCGGATCGTAACGCGCCCCGAGGACCGCAGAATACTCATGGTGATTTCTGATGGTCTGCCGGTAGACAACAGTACCCTGCTGGTTAATCCGAGTAACTACCTGGAACAGCACCTGAAGTTTGCTATTGACACGATCGAGAATTATTCAGAGGTTGAACTGGTAGCTATCGGTATTGGTCATGATGTGACGCATCACTATCGGCGTGCAGTAACCATCACAGATGCTGAACAGTTGGGTGATGCCATGACTGAGCAACTGGTGGATTTGTTTGGCGAGGAATCGACAAGAACAAGCAAGCAGCGGCGAACCAGAGTTGCGACCAGCGTAGGCGCTGACTAATAATGATGGGGTGTATTGATATTCAGACCCGCCAGTTGGTGTTGCCGGTTACCGGAAGATTCGAATTTTATCGCCACATCCCGGATGTTAGCGTATAGAAAACCACTCAGCCGGGCCCATGCTCCAGCAACCGGATAATGGGGAAAACAGACTGGAATTGTGACCTGATCGTCTTGAAATATATTCCTTGCTGAGTTCAAATGCTAACTGCTGAAGTCACGATCTACAAAGGAGACTCTTATGAGTGCAACCGGTTCATGGAACATCACTACCACCAGTCCAATGGGATCACAGGATGGAACTCTGGCCCTCACCGAAGAGGGGAACAGTCTGAGTGGCACCATGTCTGGACCCCAGGGAGATATTGAAATCACTGAAGGTACGGTTGACGGCAATGACCTGACCTGGAAAGCTCAGGTGACTTCGCCCATGGCGATCACGCTGGAAGTAGGCGCCACGATTGATGGTGACAATATTTCCGGCAACATCAAACTGGGTGCGTTCGGTAACGCCACGTTTTCTGGTACAAGATCCTAGTTCAAATTGGATTAGATCCAATTTGAACGGCGGCAGGTATTTTGCGCCAGCAAAGTACCGAGAGCCAGACAATAGTTCAGCTGCGAGCAAGTAAGAGGTACGGTTCAAATTGGATTAGATCCAATTTGAACAGCAATCTATCATCTGCGAGATTGCAGTCTCTAAGTGAACAGATGGCAGGCTACCTGCCGGTCTTCATTGATTGCGATTAACTCGGGGGTTTCCCTCGAGCAGTGATCCATCGCCCGGGGACATCGTTCTGCAAACCGGCATCCTGCTGTGACGTTTACCGGGGAAGTTAATTCACCCTTGATGGGTGTGTAGGGTCGAGTCCTCTCCAGAACCGGGTCGGGTTCAGGATTCGACTCAATCAACAGCTGGGTATAGGGGTGTTTGGGATCGAAGAAGAGCTCATCGGACGGACCAGTTTCTGCCAGCACTCCCAGATACATTACTGCCATCCGGTTGGATACGTATCGCACCATGGAGAGATCGTGTGCGATAAATAACAGCGTCAGCGCCATGGATTCTTTCAGTTCATCGAGAAGATTAACTACCTGGGCCTGGACGGAAACATCCAATGCGGATATGGGTTCATCACATACCACAAATTTGGGTTCAATGATCATTGCGCGCGCAATGCCGATGCGTTGCCGCTGCCCGCCGGAGAACTCATGGGGATAGCGGGACATGTGATCTGGGTGCAAACCAACCTTCTCAAGCCAGTAGGCCACCTTATCCTGTATTTCATTACGAGAGAAAGTGCCGGGTAGCATTAAGCCCTCGCCGATAATATCCAATACCGTCATACGCGGATTTAATGAGGAGTAAGGATCCTGAAAGATCATCTGCAGATCTTTCGAATACTTCAGATGATCCGCTGCCTTGAATTTACCCGGTAGTGGCGCGCCGTTGTAGAAGGCTTCACCGGATGTCCTGTTCTGCAGTCCGATTAATGTTTTGCCGAACGTAGACTTGCCCGAGCCACTTTCGCCGACCAGACCAACAATTTCGTTTTGTTCAATTGCAAGTGAAATGCCATCTACCGCATGCAGGATCTGATTAGAGCCAATTTCGAAGTACTTTTTCAGCGCTTTCGTCTCTACCAGCATTATTGTGCTCCTGCCTTGTGTAATGCATCAACAGGGGGCGCCAGATCATGGTGTAACCAGCAACTTGCATAGTGATCGGAGGCGATAAGAAAGTCTTCAGGCTGATTTGACCTGCAAATATCCATGGCATGAGGGCATCGAGCATAATAGCCGCAGCCATCGGGTGGATGAAACAAGTCAGGAGGACTGCCCTTAATAGGCATTAGTTTCCGCCGTTCATTTGGCTTATTGGAAGGCATAGCCTCTTTAAGTCCCACAGTATAGGGATGAGCAGACTCATAGAATATCTGATCGATTTTACCTGATTCGACAATCTGCCCTGCATACATCACGGAAACTTCATCTGCAACCCGCGCTACAACAGCCAGATCGTGCGTAATTAGAATGATAGACATGCCTTCTGTACGTTTTAACTCCAGCATTAATTCCAGAATCTGGGCCTGGATGGTGACGTCCAGGGCAGTCGTTGGTTCGTCTGCAATCAGTACGGTCGGATTACAAGCCAGGCTCATTGCGATCATGGAACGTTGCAACATGCCACCAGAAAATTCAAACGGGTATTGCTTGACTCTTTTCGATGCTTCCGGGATTTTTGTTTTATCCAGCAGCTCAATCGCAGTTTTTGCAGATTCCCTGCGGGAAAGACCCCGGTGCACCATTAGCGTCTCTGCAATTTGATCACCGATGGTCATAGTAGGATTAAGCGATGACATTGGATCCTGGAATATCATGCCGATCTCTACACCTCTGAAGCGATTAGCTTCTTTCGGCGACAATCCCAACATCTCCTTACCGCTGAGTTTTGCCGAACCTGAAGTAATGCGACCGGGTGGCATGGGGATCAAACCCATAATGGATTGGACGGTCACTGATTTGCCGCATCCGGATTCGCCCACTATGGCCATGGTCTGCCCTTTGGGAACAGAGAAGCTCACTCCTCGCACTGCCTTGACCACACCGCCGTAGGTATCGAATTCAACCGAGAGGTTTTTTACATCCAGCACACTGTCAGACATCAGATTACTCTCTTGATCGAAGCCGTGAATCGAGGGCTTCAGTTAAGCCATCCCCCAAAAGATTAAATGCCAATACCGTTACACTGATAAATAACGCCGGGAAAATCAGCTCATGGGGATGAGAGAGCATGGTTTTTACTCCTTCATTGCACATGGATCCCCAGGAAGGGGTTGGTGGCGCTACTCCCATGCCGATAAAAGAAAGGAAAGCTTCGGTGAAAATTGCGCTGGGTACGGCAAAGGTCAATGTGACCAGAATCACGCCGATTGTATTGGGGATGATGTGCCGGAGTATCAGGTAATTATTGCTGGCACCCAAAAGTTGTGCGGCCTGGATGTAACCCTCTTCTCTGATCTGCAAAACCTGGCCGCGAACCAGTCGGGCAGTCGCTGGCCAGGCCAGCATCACCAGTGCCAGGAGCATAGGAAATATGCCGCTCTCTCCTGGTCCTATACCGAATGCGATTTTGAACAGGATCATGAACAGTAAAAAGGGCAGTGCAACCACAAAATCAGAGAATCGCATCAGTACAGCATCAATTCTGCCGCCATAGTAACCCGCAAAACCGCCGTACATTATGCCGAAAGTGACGAACAGAAATGGCGCTACGATGCCGATGAATAAAGAGACTCTGGCACCATAGATCAGCCTTGCCAGCATGTCTCTTCCCAGTGCATCAGTGCCCAGCGGGTGAAACCTCAGCTTGATTTCCTTCCCGATCGCGGTTTTTGCCTCGGTCGCAGTCAGGAGGCCTCTGTGCAAGGCGGCCTGGACGGTAATGGTTTGTTTGGGAGTGACTTTAATCGCTGCATAGCTCTCTGATTCATCGATACCATCAGTCGAGACGATTGAGTAATAATAGGTGCGAGACTCGATGTTTAGTCGGTCTTCATAACTCACTTCGTTGCCGCCGAATGTCGACCCGAGCGGCAGTCCGAGATCATTAGAGGCAGTTGGCTGGTGATCATTGCGGTAGATATTGTAACCGGCTGCACCGACTACCGGCTGCCACACAAATCTCACCCGCTGGGTAGTGGGCTGCTCGAATAACCGGAAATTTGCCGGTGCCGGGATCACTTCCATATACTCTTCAGGTTCAGCGGGGAAGTCATCCAGTACAATTCCGTTCCATGACTGGTAGGGTGCCACAAGCAGCGCGGTCTTGGGTAAGCCGGGTGCCTGGGATATCTGACTCACATCCAGAAGGGCCGGGTCGGTGGGCCAGACAAAGGGTCCCAGGAGCGTGAATAAGCCCAGCAATACGACGATATAGAGAGAAATCAGTGCCCGCAGATTTTTCTTTAACCGAATCCAGACATCTTGCCAGTATGACAGCGATGGCCTTGAAAGCTGATCAGCATGTACGGTTACATGAGCAACCTTGAAATCATCTCGAGTAAATTCCATCGTGCTATTGTTCATCTACAGTGTAATTCTCGTCTGATGGGTATCATGGGTGTCTCACGAATCCAGTCGAACTCGCGGATCAACGTAACCGTAAATGATATCAACAGCGATGACCATGAGTACCAGAAAGGCACCGTAAAAAACAGTAGTACCCATGATGACGGTGTAATCCAGTTGCTGCACTGCCTGTACAAAGTAACGCCCCAGTCCGGGGATGGCGAACACCAGTTCGACGACAAATCCGCCGGTGGTAATCGCCGCAATCTGTGGCCCCAGTACGGTAACAACCGGGAGAATGGCATTCCTCATCTGGTGTTTAAAAAAAATCCTCAAGGGTGACAACCCCTTGGCACGGGCAGTTCTGATGTAGTCTTCATTCACAATATCCAGCATTGATGAGCGCATGAGCCTGGTCAACAGTGCCATGGTACCGAGCCCCAGTACGAGAGAAGGCATCAGCATATGTTTGATTGTGCCCCAACCTGCGACCGGGACGACGGAATAGCCAACCCAGGCGTTTAGATTGACCAGTAACAACTGGCCCAGGGCTGCGAACACAAAACTGGGTACGGATATACCCAGGATGACCAGGAACATGATAACGACATCAGGTGCCTTGTTTTTATAGGTAGCTGTCAGTGCGCCCCATAGAATACCGCCGGTAGCCGCGAACAGGATCGCAAGAAGTCCCAGCGTGGCTGATACCGGGAAATGATCTCTGATAATATCGTTAACACGCCGGTTTTGTTGTGTAAACGATATTCCGAAATCTCCCTGCAGCATGTTGCCCATATATACCAGGTATTGTGTAAAGACCGGTTTATCGAGACCATATCTTTCTTCCAGGTTTTTCCTGATTTCCGGTGTTACCGCTTTATCGTTGAGCAGTGGATCACCTGGTACTGAATGCATCGCAATAAATGTTGCGGTGGCAATGAACCAGATAGTAATCACCCCCGCCAGCAGTCTTTTCAGCGTGTATTTAAGCATTATTTACTGGATTACCCTCGCATAGGTGTAGTCGGGATCCTGGCCGACCACACGCCTTACCACCCCTTTCAGTTTGGGGTGTTGCAAATACACAATTCCTTGCTCGTATTCGGGTAATATCACGGCATCGTCAATGATGATATTTTGAATTTTTGCCATGGCCTCCATGCGTACCCGGGGATCTGTGGAGTTTTGTGCTACGCGCACCAGTGCGTCATATGCGGGATTATTGTACCTGCCCCGGTTATTGAGATTCCAGGATGCCATTAAATCACCAAATGTCATGATGTCATTGAAATCGGGACCCCAGCCAGCCGCAACCATATCAAATTCACCCGACGTCATTTTTGCCAGTCGTTGCTTGAAGGTCTGGATGTCAATTTTCAGATCCAGATCCAGATTCGTTTTGAATAGTCCCTGCAGATATTCTGCCTGCTTGGCTGCAGTGGGACTGTCCCCTACCAGCAATATCAGTGGCGGCAGTGATTCGAGGTTGAGTTCTTTTTTGGCTAATGCAATCAGGCGCTGGCCTTCTGCGATGTTCACATCAATGCGTCTGGCGGGGAATTCTTTCCGAAATTTACCTTCTATACCATCCAGCCAGACAGGAAACAGAGTGTAACCGGGTAGATTCCCGGGTGTAGCAAGGACTTTATTCACCAGTTCATTGGGATCGAACACGGCTTGCATCGCTTTTCTGAGATTGCGATTCCTGGTGATGCGGCCATCGCGAAAATTGAATTCAATATAGAAAACGGACCCCGTTGTGAATTTCCGGATACGATATTTCTGCGTCAGGGCATCTTTGATTGTTTCAGAATCCAGAGCGGTCAACGCGATCTTGCCGTCTTTGAATAAATTGAGTCTGGCTGTGGTATCGGTGGTGATGTAAGCCGCGTCAATTTCGTTTAGCCGGATACTGTCTTTGTTCCAGTACATCTCATTTTTTACCATTTTGAGCGATGCGCTGTGAACCCATTCAGACAGGCGGAAAGGACCGTTGTAGAGCATGTCTTCAACATCAGCGGCATAGCGCTCACCACGATTCTCAAAGAAATCCTGGCGTACCGGAAAGTAAGTACCGAAAGCCGTGAGTTTGAGAAAGTAGGCACAGGGGCGCTCAAATTCAACTTTCAGTGTATAGTCATCAATCGCAGCGACTGCTAATTCGCTTTTATCCAGGATGCCGTTGTTTATTTTTTCACCGTTCTTAACGGGAAACAGTACAAAGGCGTATTCCGAAGCTGTTGCAGGCGCCACAGCTTCACGCCAGGCGAACACAAAGTCATGCGCAGTGACCGGCAAACCATCGCTCCAACGCGCGTTTTTCCGCAACCAGAACGTGGCACCGGTTTCGTCCATTTGCCACTTTTCGGCGACCCCTGGAACCAGATGTCCGCGTCGGTCATATCGTAGCAACCCTTCAGACACATGACCCAGCAAGAAGAAACTGACCTGGTCAGTTGCTTTGAGAGGATTCATTTGAGGAGGTTCTTGTGCCAGCGCGATGGTGATTTTCTGGTCTTTAAAATTAACCGACGTGGCTTCTATCTGAGAGACAGCAGTTTGACTGAAAAATATGCAATACAGCAGTAATGCCAGATAGATTCTAGGGTACATCGATTAAGCCACAGTGGGTGCATTGAGTGGAGATATTGTAGCATGAAGCCTGGGAAACTGCTGTTTTGCCGGATTCGCCTCTGGCGACGCTGGTAATGGCAGTCGACATGTCAGGCTGTGGATCTCAGCAAATTACCCACCACACGCTCCAGGTGCATCAGGGAATTACAGACTTCAACCTGATGGCAGCAGGGTGCATATTTTTTCATCTCGGCGTCACCTACTGTCCAGCTATTGCGGGATTCGGGATTGAGCCAGATAATTCGTTTGGACTTGTCATAGATTTCACGGAGTATCTCGGCTTTGGCATCGCCATAATTATTGCGCGCATCGCCGAGAATGATAATGGTTGTCTTGTTATTGACATCGTCCATACAGTGCTTTTTGAAGTCAGAAAACATCTGTCCGTAATCAGTCGAACCGCTGCCATAATCCCGTAATGTTTTGGCGATTGCGTCTTCGAGATTGGTATTCTCAAATAGTTGAGTCACCTCTCCGAGATCCGATGAAAAAGCGAACGAGCGTACTTTGGGTAGTATTTCTGCAAGGCTATAGAGAAACATCAACAAAAACCGTGAATAGTTGCTGACCGAGCCGCTCACATCGCAGATTGCCATGACCTTTGGTCGATCCACCTTGGAAGCTTTCCAGCGCAGGTCAAAAAACATGCCATCATATTGCATATTGTTGCGCAGTGTCTTTCTGACATCCAGTTGGCCCCGCTTGTATGTTCTGCGCCGCTTCGAGTGAATTGCGATCAACTTTTTTGCCATGCGGAACACGATTTCCTGGACTTCCTTGAAATTGCGGCGCTCAAGATTTGAAAGTTTTACTTTTCGGAGCAGTTCTTCCCTGAGTTGTTTCCCTGTTTCATCTGCGTGCAGGAAAAACTGACGCTCTACGTAGTCACGAACGCGTTCACGCAACAAATCTCTGGCCTTCGTAAGCCGGCTGGCAAGATTAATTTGTGCCAGACCTTCGTTCTGCTGCAGCTCGCCTATCTCATCCTGCAATTCACGAAGTCCCATGTGATCCATAATCTTTCGGGTGTATAAGCCCTTCTGGGTAAATACCACTATCTGGTTCACCTCCACTGCACGGCCTGCTTCTGCAATCTTGATAGACAACTCGTTTTTGTCTCCGGACAGAAGCAATTGACCGAGCGCAGATTGCGGTTCCAGACTGGTATCTTCAGTGGTATCTGCATTCCCTGAATTGGTACCCGTACCGCCGCCGCCACCACCAGAACCTGCCTGTCCCTGTTGCCCCGACTGCTGCTGATCCGAAGGGTCAAATTCGCCGTCATCGAAGGCATCAGAGTCATCTAAGGAGGTATCGTCCGAGGTTGATTCAAATTTATCAACCGTAAAGAAATGATCAAAACAAATATTGAAAGCATCTTTTTCGTCGGTGTTCTTGGACAGCACGATAGACAGGCTGTCTTTCAGAAACTGTCGATCCTGGTAGCCAACGATATCCATGGCATGCATGGCATCAAGAGTTTCAGCGGGAGAAACTTTGACCTCGGCGGTACGCAGCGCTTTAATGAAGTCGACCAGTGTCCTATCCATGGTCAGGCGTTCTGCTGCGGATTCTCTTTCAAAGCCTTATTGGTAATACCCTGAAGTTCAGCTTCCACCGCTTCTATATCCTCCTGGAACTTCAATACTACATTCATGGTCTGGCGCACCAGATCAGCGTCCAGCGATTCCGAATGTAACAGAATCAGGGTCCTCGCCCAATCGATAGTTTCACTGATTGCGGGAACTTTCTTAAGATCGAGTTCGCGTAGCTCCTGTATAAACGTGACCAGCTGGTTGCGCAGCTGCTCGGCTATCTCGGGTACCCGTGCCTGAATAATCTGCCTTTCCAGTGGCGCATCGGGAAAGGGAATATACAGATGCAGGCAACGACGTTTTAGAGCGTCACTGATCTCGCGGGTATTGTTACTGGTCAGAAAAACCAGTGGTTTCCTGTCTTCAATCGCACGAATTGTGCCGATTTCCGGAATCGAAAGTTGAAAGTCTGACAACATTTCAAGTAACAGGGATTCGAACTCATGATCGGATTTATCTACTTCGTCAATCAATAGTACGCAGCCTTCTTCTTCCTGGAGCGCTTTCAACAGCGGTCTGGGTTCCAGAAAATCTTCGGAAAAGAAGATGTCGCCGAATTCATGAAGCTTATCAACAGATTCAGCAAGCCCGCTCGCGCCTTCCAGAATCTCTCCCAGAGTTTCTTTCAAAACCTGGGTGTACAGAAGTTGTTTGCCATACTTCCATTCATAGATTGCCTTGGACTCATCCAGGCCTTCATAGCACTGCAAGCGGATACAAGGCAGATCCAGTATGCTTGCTGCTGTTTTCGCCAATTCTGTCTTGCCAACGCCGGGAGGACCCTCGATCAATACAGGTTTATTCAGGTGAAAAGCCAGGAACACAGCGGTGGCAATCTGGAGACTGCAGATATAGTGCTGAGATTCGAATTCTTTCTGAATTATTTCAACGGAAGCCAGTTTTTCCTGGTTCTTTATAGTCACGGCTTTTCCCTTCGGTTAATTCCTCGGATTTCGAACCAGGCAGTTATGCCGCTTCGGTTTTTTCGGAGGCAAAGCGTCACATTATGTTAATGCGGCGCACATTTGTACAGCTAAATGCCTCATTTAGTGCAGAAATCGGGATGATTATTCGGCACTAGAAACAGGGTTTATGGTTATGGATAAAGGTGGCTGATGATACATGTGACAGGCGCGGCCAGGCCCCTGGTCGTGTCGGTCGCTCGAAACTTGATCAATACCGGTATGATTCAGGTTTGAATGGGCCTGCTTTATCCACGTGAATATATTCAGCTTGTTCATTAGTTAATTTGGATACGACACCACCAAATCCCTCCACCATGTAACTGGCTACTTCCTCATCCAGTTCCTTCGGCAGGACTTCTACGCTGACCGGCTGGCGCTGACTTGGATCATTGTCTGCCCATGCGTTCTCAAACAGACGCATCTGCGCCAGCACCTGATTGGCAAATGAGCCATCCATGATCTTGGATGGGTGCCCGGTTGCATTACCCAAATTAACCAGTCTTCCCTCGGACAAAAGTATTAGGTAGTCCAGCGGATCGTCACTTCGGTAAATCTTATGAACCTGAGGTTTGACTTCTTCCCAGCGCCAGTGGTCACGCATGAACTGAGTGTCGATTTCGTTATCGAAATGACCGATATTGCACACCACTGAACCGGACTTTATCGCTTGCAGCAAGGCGGAATCACAGACGTTTGTATTGCCGGTACAAGTGACGATCAGATCTGTGTTAGCCAATAAAGACTTATCGACATCCTCCAGTTTTCCGGTATTGCTGCCGTCCAGATATGGCGCGACGACTTCATATCCGTCCATACAGGCTTGCATAGCGCAAATAGGATCGATCTCGACGATCCGAACTACCATACTTTCCTGGCGTAAACTCTGCGCTGAACCCTTGCCAACGTCACCGTAACCAATCACCAGGGCTTTCTTGCCCGCCAATAGCATATCCGTGCCCCTTTTTATGGCATCGTTCAGGCTATGGCGACAACCGTACTTGTTATCATTTTTCGATTTGGTCACAGAGTCATTTACATTTATGGCAGGAACCTTAAGTTCGTTATTCTCCAGCATCTCATATAATCGGTGTACACCGGTGGTAGTTTCCTCGGTTATGCCATGGATCCTATCCAGCATCTCAGGATATTTAGTGTGCACCATTTCCGTCAGGTCACCGCCATCATCAAGGATCATGTTTGCATCCCAGGGGCGTCCATCCTTAAGGATAGTCTGCTCGATACACCAGAAGAATTCTTCTTCGGTTTCTCCTTTCCAGGCAAAAACCGGGATTCCCTGGGCAGCTATCCGTGCTGCTGCATGATCCTGCGTGGAAAATATATTGCAGGATGACCAACGGACCTCAGCACCAAGCGCTACCAGCGTTTCTATCAGTACAGCAGTCTGAATCGTCATGTGAATGCAGCCCAATATTCTGGCATTCGCCAGCGGTTGGGAATCCTTGTATTGCGTTCGGAGTTTCATCAGTGCAGGCATTTCAGATTCGGCAAGGGTGATCTCGTTTTTACCATATGCTGCCAGATTGATATCGGCGACTTTGTAATCCTGTTGGGTCATTTAGGGTCTCCTGTGAAGCTGACAAAAACGCTCTGCTTGTCGCCTGTGTAGTTGTCTGCTATAAGTAGTTGTCTGCTATAAATAGTCATGCTCATGAAAATAGTTTTCTATGCTGTCTTTTCCAATCCCTGAAAGAGCGCCATTTGAATCTGGAAACCGTTACGCAAGCCAAGATACAGACTCTGACATCTCTCCAGGCCATACCGTTCAGCCCAGTTGTCCAGATCATTGCTGTCAAATCCCAACCAGATATCGCCGCAATTGTCCCTGACCCAATCCTGATCATGGGAACTAAGGTCGATGATTAGCAGGTAGCCGTGATCGTTTATGAGTCGTCTTGCTTGAGAGAAAGCCTCTGCGGGGGACGGTAAGTGGTGTAGGACCATGTTGAGGATGATTAGATCCACCTGAATATCATGTTGCAGGGCGTGTTGCATATCCCCGCAGATAAAACAGATATCCTTTTCCTCTGGCTGGCTAAATTGGTGTTTTGCTTTCTCCAGCATTTCCGCGGAAGTATCCAGAGCATATAGTTTGTCAAATTGCAGGGATAGCTGTTTCAGTAGCTCGCCTTCACCCGGTCCCACTTCCATCACCGTTGCATTCCGGTTGAAGTGTTCGTTGCTCAGCAGATCCTGGATACATCCTGAATATTGACCGAGACTAACAATCGATTTCTGATTTTCCCTGAACTTATCAGCGTGTCTGGCAAAAAAAGCTCGCGAGTGGTCTGCCCGTTCCTGATGTACCTGCGCGATGCGTTCGCACACATTCTCTGGTAGAGAGATCCGGTCCACGGTATCGAATAAGCTATGCCGCAGGGAGTTTAGCGGATCATTCGTAGAAATCAGGGATCTGCGATAGAAAATGGAATTACCTTCTCGACGTGTTACCAATAGCCCTGCATTAGCAAGAACTTTCAGATGATGGCTGATACCAGGTTGTTGAATATCGAATATTTTACACAGCTCCATAACGCCAAAAGAATCTACTCGGAGCACTCTCAGGATGTCCAATCGCTGTGATTCGGCTGAAGCCTTGCAGAACGAGAGCAGCTCGTCAGAGCTGACTATGGGTAACATCGCCGCTTGCATGCAAATGACTTGAAATCTATATAAAAATATTTCGATATACTACCATGGCGCGATGAATTTGCAAGCTATATAAAAAAGTATTTATATAGGGAAACTCTGAACAAGTGGATATTTTCGTCTCTTCGAAAGCGCCCTTCATTTGACAAAGAATGCTTCGAACATCACGGGTTGACGTTAGGTTGAATGACTGCACCATTACATCGGAGCAGCCACGCAGACACGGTTTCTTCCTTCTTCCTTGGCCTGGTGCACGGCTTTTTCAAGCGACTGTACAAGTTCATCCGGATTGATGTCCGGAGTGGGTAAAGTTGTCGAGATGCCTATGCTTACGGTAAGTTGAATCATATGCCCGGCAGTAATTGTCATTAAAGAATTAATTTCCGTGCGTATCCTCTCGGCCAGAATACTACCGTTTTCCATAGAGAGATATGGCAATAAAAGGATAAATTGTTTACCTCCGAATCTGGCAACAATGTCAGCCGGTCGGCGTAAACTCCGCTTGATCGTATCTGCAACATCTCGTAGACAGATGTCACCCACCGGGTGTCCATAGGTGTCATTGATTTTCTGGAAGTGGTCGATATCGATCATCATCAGGCAGATGGGATATTTCTGACGACTCGCTCTTTTCCACTCAATATTGTAGATGTCATCAAAGAAGTGCCTGTTTTTAATTCCGGTTGTTTGATCTGAAGTCGAGATTTGAAGGAGCGTCTTGTTCGTCTCAGTGAGTTTGTGGAGGGCCAGTGACAGATCCTGGTCTTTGCTGTGAAAATCATGCTCCAGACGTTCATTGAGTAATGCCTGGTTTTCGCGGGCACTCCGTTCATACTGGAGCACATCTTCCAGGGTGCCTGTTCTCTGGCGGGCAATAAAAAAGATCACGGAAATAGTAGTAATCAGCATCATACCGATGAACAGGATGCTTGTTCCAAAGTACCACAGAGGATAATTTGGTATCCAGCCCAGACGTGAAAGTGCCATAAAGAGCACAGTTGCCGCTACTAGAAGCCATGAGATCCATGATATGGGATTCTGCCGATGTCCCTGCATGAAATTGTGAAGCATGATTACACTGACAGAAATTGCAGTCGGCACAACCAGCAAATGCAGCAGAAAGATAATGTGCCTGAAAGGTACAAATAGATAAGCGAACATATACAGCGCAGCAACACCCGATAAAGCCAGTAACACTACCAGCCCGATTCGATTGCTATTCCGCAAATCCAACAGGGACCATACACACCAACAACCCGATACAACCGCAAAACCTATGCTGTATATGGACGCTATATCCGCCAGATTTGGCCAGCTTGTCCAGAATTCACCACCGCCGATACCGTATATTGATAGCTGGAATAATCCGAAGAAAAAGATGAAAGCTGTAAATCCATTGTATCCCCTGATTGCGCTCCTTCGAAATGCGATTGCCATCGCAATGTTGCCCAATACAGCGATTAGCCAGATACCTAGGAAAACACCCTGATTCAGTAGTTCCTGCTGATCATAATGCCGAATGTCATCTTCAGACCACAATTCGATCGGTAGTTGAAAGGCATCTGAGTTTTTGGCTTGGATGTAGATAGTTGAGATGGAACCGGGGTTCAGTTTTAAAGGCAACAATTGATAGCGATGCTTTATCGGTTTTTCAGCGAACGGAACCCTGGAACCCGTTTTGATGTATTGGGTAATCTCGCGATCCGTTAGCTTATACAAATTGACCGAATCGAAACGTGGATTAGCAATGCTTATGATGGGTTCCATTTTGAACTGAGCATTGCTTTGCACCTGAAATCGAAACCAGTATGCGGATTCTGTGAAACCGAAGGAAATACTGGAACCTTTAATCTGCGTCCAGGATTCGGCGGGAAGCTCGACAATTTGCTGGTATGTTAACAGTCCGGTGTCATCGGCATAGTACTCCAGGACTTCGGCAAGGTTTGTCACACTTGTCTGCTCATCAATGGCCAACATGCTAATGGCGCTTGCGGAACTTGACAGCAAACTGGTGACAAGAATTCCCAAGGTCAACAGTATACGAATAACTCCGGCAGAAATCGTCCATGAAGCACCACTGGAAGAGTCTGCAACTGCTTGACTATCGTATGGCATCTTCAACGGCATCTTAGAGTTATCGTAGACTGATCATTGACCATTGGCACTATTCTACAGGCACAGCAGGCAGGGAACAATCGCTCCAACTATATATGCTGTTATACTCTGCATCAGGTCGTGTGAGAACACTCGTCATGCCCGGATCCGTAAACCAGATTCAGATGTTGTATCATCCCGAGGAAGATAGGATTCTGCTCAGGATCAACAGTACTACCAACCAGGAGTTCCGATTCTGGATAACTCGTCGCTTTGCTACGCTGTTGTTTCGCGTTCTTACCGAGTATGCAGAAAGTGATCCCGACATTTCTACGCAGGGGTCATCAGAAGCCAGACAGGCGGTAAAAACTTTTAAACAAGAGCAGGCCATTGACAAGGCAGATTTTAACAAACCGTTTCGGGAAGAAGCCGCAGAATTTCCACTGGGTGACCAGGTTAAACTAGCGTTCAGGCTGAACTGTAATCGCGCAGGTACAATATTGATTCTCGGAATTCATCCAAAAAGCGGTGATGGGATCACGCTGCGGATTGATCAGAATCTAAATACCAGCATTATGCAAATATTGTTGCAAGCAGTACAAAAGGCGCAGTGGAACCTCGGAGCCATTAGTACTGCTGTTAGGGCAACGGCAGATGAAAAACCGATCGTAAATTAGTGATATGAAATGCTTACCATTGAAGCTGATGATTGAAAGCGAAAACCCCCGGCTTTGCCGGAGGATTGTTATTGATCCGTGTCAGGCAACGGCATAGGAATGCTCGATGATGGGAGATTGATGGAGTGGCAGCGTAACGCGAACGGTCACACCCTGATCATTGAGCAAATTCGTTGCTGACACACTTCCCCCATGATATTCGGCAATGACTCTCACAACGTAGAGCCCCATACCGAAGTGTAGGCGATTGTCAGGGTTCGAATCTCTGACTGAAACCATTGAATCGAAGATGCTTTCCAGCACATCAGCGGGAATGCAAACACCTCGATTACTAACAAATAGATTAAGATTCACCGCATCCTTCGTCAACCCAATAACAATCGTGCTGTCAGGCTCACTGAAATCAATTGCATTGTCGATCAACTTATCCAGAAGCTGTTCTATTCTGTAGTCGGATACCTCTGCAAGAACATTATGACTGGTCCCCCGATACTCAAATCTGCGGTTGCCATGTGTGACACTGCAGTTAGTCAGATAGCTCTGCACCAGTTGAAAGAGATCTACGACTTCAAGCTCGTCAGATTCAAGTGCTTCTTCCAGGTTCGCGGCATCGGCAAGATTCTGAACAATCATACCTATTCTCATGACCCCGCGTTTGGCACTTTCCAGATACTTTGTCCGTGCAGCAGATGTATCAGCAATCTCCAGATTGTGCAGTGATGTGCTGAGGGTATTCAACGGGTTATTGATCTCGTGTCGTAATGTTCGTGGCATATTTTCCAGAAATTGCGTGTGTTGGTGCAGTTTCGAGAGCATGCTGGAGATAGTACGAGCCAGGTCACCGATTTCATCACCGGATCGGGTCTCACTCTTAAGCTGATTCGTCTGTAACCTGCCGTAGGTATCAATTGCATTAGTCGTTTCGGTACCCAGCTTGCGGATTCTGCGAGCCAGTCTTACAGAAAAAACAAGAATGAGAATAACGAAAATGATCATGCTCAGAACGGAGAAGACAATTATCCGTTCCAGCGCATCGCGTCGCAATTGAAGGATTCTATCGGTGTTTTGCCGCAGAACTACTGTGCCAATTATTTTGTCTTCGGCGATGATTGGGTGGGCTGCGATGATCATTTCTCCTTCAGTTTCGTCGTACCTTCTTTGCACGCTGGGTATGCCTGCAAGAGACTCTTTTATTACCTGGTCTTCCGAGGTTCGGTCGAAATTGCTCAAGGCCGGGTCAATCAGGTTGTACACAGTATCTAACAGATCGCTTAAGTTGTTGAGCCAGGTACCTTCCCGGGATGGATTAACCTGTTTGTCTGGATTTTGGATCTGATTTGCTACATAACTGCCGACTTCCGCTCTTACACGGCCCTGCGCGTCAATAACCTGAATATTGGCTCCTGAGTAACCAAGACTTCGAACAATTTTAAGTACTTCCGGTGAAGTCAGTACCACGAGCCCGACCGATTCTGTTCCTGTGCTGGGAAGCGTGCCGGTGATGGATTTGATCGTTCTGGTCTGGGCATCATCCACATCAACTACAGCCAGACCAAAATGTTTGGTAGAACCGAGCATTGCCAGGGGAATGCGAAATTCCATGATGTAAGTTGATTTTTCAATTCTCAGAAAACCCTGCACACGGTTCTCTGCCACACCCTCGATTGCGTAGCGCCACTCTTCATCTGCTACATAAGCTGTGGTAACGCCCGGTTCGGTTGCACTGATGACCATTTTCTTCACTTTACCATCAACACCAGTGAACGTGATTCGAATGTGGTCGCTGAGATCCAGTCTCAATATATTCCGATCACGAAATATAATAGAATCATCTTCCACTCTGACCAGCGCATAGATCTGGTCTTTGTGTTCCCCCAACAGCAACAAGAAGTTGCTTTGCTGTTGCTGAGTATCATCGGTCACTTGCGTGTTGCCGTACTTAACGGCAAAGTCGAGAATGTTCTCCCAGTCATTACTCTTGCCATCTATTCGAATCGGTTTTTCCAATTCGTGGGCGTATAATTGTTCGTAACCTTCAGGTGAAAGAGGCAGGTCGTAAAACAAATCTTTTCTGCCGTTGAGTAGTGTTGAAATACCCTCTGCAGTGAGTAATTGAGCGCGGGATTGGCTCTCAACCAGAAATCCTTCCATCTCACTGAGATATAGATAGCTAAACCAGGGAATAACGAGTAAGGCCAGGCTCATCAGTATAACGAGCTTGGTGCCAAGTCTTGGGCCAGCGTAAGTCGATTCCATGATTCAATCAGAATTAGTCAGAGGTAATTGTTCAGACCACAATACAGGTCGCTGATTCAATGGCAGAACCATATCTGCTGTGGAATCAGTTACCGGACCATCGATAACCGAAACCATATTCACTTTTGATGCATGCAAAGTCAGGATCTATACTTTCGAATTTTTTGCGGATATTCCGCATGTGCGTATTGATAGTGTTGTTGGTGACCAGACTCTGCATGGTAGCATTCATAAGTGTATCGTATGAAACCGCGTGACCGGGAACTCTTACCAGTTTCGCCAGCATGCGAAATTCAGTGCCAGAAAGATTAATCGGCTGCTTGCGCCAGGAAACCAGTAATGCTTCCTGATCCAGCGATAGTTCCCCGACCAGTTTAGCGCTGGTACTGGCACCGTCAGAGTGGCCGCGTGCCTCGTTTATTCTCAGCAGGGAACTGATACGTTCAGCCAGGTAATCGAGCGATATCGGCTTGGGCAAATAGTCCCAGGCGCCCAGGCGTAATCCGCTGATTTTATCGATTTCTGCGATTCTCTCAGTCAGAAAGATTACCGGCAGTGAGGGTGATTTTCCTAATAGATCGCGGCAAATTTCAAATCCGGCATCGACCTCATCTCCCAGAATAATGTCCAGAATGACCAGATCAGGTAGCTCTCGTTCGAAACCCGCCAGAGCCTCCCGTCGACTGCTGTACGCAGTTACGGTATATCCTTTACGGGTGATCGCATCAACATAATTACCGCGTTGATCCGGATCGTCTTCTACAATGGCAATCTTCTTGGCCATATGAGTTCCTCAGAAATTCGAGCTGTATAGAAACATTATAGTAGATATAGCCTTATGATGGTTCTTTGTTTGTCTGACTGGCAGTTTCATCCGTAGATCGCAGTCGGTCCCAGGCGTTCAAATTCAGTTTTTTTGCTCGAACAGACCCATGGATCAGACGGGGTTCATATTATCTCCACGATTATCCACCGATCTTTCATTTTTTTTCACGGACTCATTGGGTCTTTTAGTATTAACTCAGTGTCGCGAGAATAGATGAGAGATGTCATGAAAGTTTTTGTTCCGATAACAGATGAAATGCTGCACGATGCCAAAGCCATACAAGGTTCTCTGATTCCGTTCAGTCCGGAATTGCTACATGTAAAGTCGAGTGCGTTACAGACTGACAATAAACCGGCGAATTGGATTAGTAACAGCGATTACGCGTCAGCACGCAAAAGATTGCTTGAAAGCAGAGTAGTCTGAACGATAAATCCGCTCTTGATACAACCTCAATCCATCAATCAGGAAATATTACTTCTATATCGAGCTGATGAGGAATGGACGTGGCCGCACCTTTTCGCATCACACTAATGGCTGCAG
>CAZNFE010000009.1:0-20173 GCA_964571945.1 uncultured Pseudomonadales bacterium | reverse complement strand
ATAGCTGCCAAACGTTCCAGCAGCCATACACCAGCGTTATGCCTGGTGCCTTGATATTCTGCGCCCGGATTACCCAGACCTACTATTAAGCTAATACAAGACATCAGATTTGCCCGATGAAACACTGTTTATTTCAATGTCATCCGTGACAGTTATTAGCTGCCACTCCATTATCGTAGTGATGGAGTGCTGACAGGCGTTAGAAAAGTGCCTTCACAACCCTGACCGCCAGAGAGGCACTGATCAGGCAGATATTTCGTCAAGCCAGGTGATGTGGCACAGCGACTTAATAAGCGGAGGGCATCGCGTGCAATGGCACTCCGGAAACCCTTTGCATTCGCGAGGTTCCCGGAAAGCATTCCAACCCAGTGATGGCATCATCAGACCTTGCTCAGACTTCCTCTAAACTACTGATCTTCGCCAGTCTCATCCTCGGGTGCTTCAGCCTCTTCAGCCTCTTCAGCCTCTTCAGCCTCTTCACCTTCCAGTCCTTCTTCAAGCTCGGTGTCCACTTCCTCAACTTCTTCTGCTCTCATCGTATGAACTGCAGCAACCAGTTGATCAGGTCTGTCGCTATGTTGCAGAGCAACTATCTCCAGTTCTGCGGGTAATGTTAAATCGCTCAGGTGGATTGAATCACCCAAAGCGATCTCGGCCATATCCACATCGATATACTCTGGCAGATCACCAGGCAAACAGCTAATCTCGATTTCTCCCAACACGTGAGAGATTTCACCACCTTCCTGTTTGACACCGATACACTCTTCCTCGTTGATAAAGTGAATAGGTACATTGATGGTGATTTTCTGATCCATGCTTACCCTGAGAAAATCCGCATGCATCACTCTACCTTGCGATGGGTGTCGCTGCAGGTCTTTCAGAACAACCTGATCCTTCTTTCTGCCTGTTTTTATCGTGACAATATGTGAATAGAAAGCCTCATTATCCAGCGCCCTTTCCAGGTCTTTCTGTGTAAAAGTAACTGCAACTGCATCTTTTCCAGCACCGTATATGATGGCAGGCACCAGATTAGACAGATGACGCAGGCGGCGGCTCGCACCTTTCCCTACATCAGTTCGCAGTTCGGCTCGCAGCTCGAATTCATCTGACATTTTGTTTCTCCCAAAAGTAAAAAATAACTGAAAACACTTGCGACCAGTGGTTTCCAGTTCACTCAACCGTTCCCGATTTTTCCAGGAACTTTCCGCATAATAACAATCCTCCGGCAAAGCCGGGGGTTTTCGCTTTCAATAAATCAATCAGAACAAGCCGGGTTGACTTCTGTCCCTGAACATTGCACTGATCGACTCTTCATTACTTACACGCCGGATTGACTCGGCGAGCTCTTCGGCAATACTCACTTGCCGGATCTTGGACAATTCTCTGGCGGCTGAACCCAGCGGTATGGTATCTGTTACCACTAACTCATCCAGCTCAGAATTGTGTATATTCACAAGCGCATCTCCAGACAACACCGGATGAGTGCAATAACCGATCACACGAATTGCCCCGTTTTCTTTCAATGCGTCGGCTGCCTTACACAGAGTCCCTGCCGTATCGATCATATCATCCACCAACAAACAGGTGCGCCCCGCAACATCTCCGATAAGATGCATAACCTGTGATTCGTTCGCCCTGGCACGCCGCTTGTCAATGATCGCCAGATCGGCATCATCCAATAGTCTGGCCAGTGCCCTGGCTCTCACCACACCACCAACATCTGGTGATACAACCATAAGATTCTGGTAGGCCTGGCGTCGCATGTCTTCGACCAGCACCGGCGTTCCATAGATGTTATCCACCGGGATATTAAAAAAACCCTGAATCTGATCTGCGTGCAAATCAACCGTCAATACCCGGTCAATACCGGCGCTCTCAAGCATATTTGCAACTACTTTTGCCGTGATTGGTACGCGCGCAGATCTCACCCTTCTATCCTGGCGGGCATAACCAAAATAAGGAATGACCGCTGTAATGCGATGCGCCGAGGCTCTATCCAGGCAATCCGCCATGATAATCAATTCCATTAGATTATCATTGGTAGGCATGCAGGTTGGTTGAATTATGAAGACATCTTTACCGCGGACATTTTCTTTAATTTCAACGCTGATTTCACCATCACTGAATTTGCCTACCGCAGCGTTGCCCAACTCAATCCTGAGCGAGCTAACCACTCTGCGAGCCAAATCCTCGTGGGCATTTCCAGTAAAGATTATTAATTCAGCCACGATATTCTATCTACCAACAGATTCGCCGGGGAAACCGTAATCAGGTATTACCTGCATTGAGCGCCAACATCAGAAAAATGGCTGGGGTGGCAGGATTCGAACCTGCGCATGCAAGGATCAAAACCTTGTGCCTTACCACTTGGCGACACCCCAGTAGCACTATATCCATGCGTTTTTTCTATTCGATTCTGGCTTTGATTGCAGTCATTGCCTGATGCAACGGTGAAACATTCACACCTTTGGTTAAGATGGCTGCCAAATTGCCGGGCATTTGGGCTAATACCTGCCTGGCATCCTCTTCATAATCAAAAACCGAGAAGACGGCTGCTCCTGTACCCGTTATTCTAGCAGGGCTCCACTGGCTTAACCAGTTCAGCGCGGCATCCACTTTGGGATACAGTTTTCGCACAACTGATTCACAGTCGTTGTGCAAATTCAAATCTAACTTCCGATGCGAATTGGGGCCGTCTTGCTCCAGAAAGCGCGCTATTGTGATCGGTGTTGAATCCCGTGTCAAATGTTGATTTTGAAAAATCTCTGCTGTAGAAACCCGGCAATCCGGCATTACCACCAAATACCACTTCTCTGGCACAGACAAGGGCGTCAAACGCTCCCCTATACCTTCACCCCAGGCGGTTTTCCCCGCGATGAACAGTGGCACATCTGCACCCAGTTCCAGGCCAATCTTTATCATCTCAGAATACGAAACGTGAGTATTCCAAAGCATACTAAGACCAATCAGCGTCGTAGCGGCATTAGAACTGCCACCACCCATACCACCCCCGATAGGCAAGACCTTCTTGACGCGAATTATTGCACCACGTTTTGTACCAGCCACCTGTCTCAGCAACCCGGCTGCCTTGAAGATCAGGTTTTCTGCTACTGGCAGGGCGCCAAAATCCCCTTCCACAGTGATATGCGAGTTCGAAGCTGATTCAAATCGCATCTCATCTGCATATTCCACCAACTGAAACAGTGTCTGGAGCTCATGGAAACCACTTGTACGCCGGCCGACAATATGCAGAAAGAGATTCAACTTCCCCGGAGAGGGTAACACGAAATTTTCAGGCGTCATCGAAGTGCCACGCTTTGATCACCAGCAATATCTCAACAGAATCTTTGGTGAAGGTTGTCCTGACGGGTATTTGCTGCTTGAATTGTTGATATTCAACTCGCCATCCCGATTGTTCCAGCCTTGCTGCTAGTCCCTGTTTATCATATGCGATCTCACGCGCCAGATCAGGCGCCGGAAGTCCTGTTACCCAAAACGACATCTCTTTGACCGGCAAGTCCCATCCCAGGGATTCTTTCACTGCCTCAATGTCAGGCCTGTTAACGCGTTTCGATTGTCTGGGTACATCCAGTATAAGCGCATCTCCCTGGCCATGAATATGCGCTACCGACTGCCCGAATGGTCCAAGCAGATGTATGTCGTAATCGTCTGCCTGTTGCTGCCAATGAATCTGGAAATGCGCGTTACCTTGTTCGCTGCGGATAGCCATTTTGCCTTCAAATGCCCAGGTCCTTGAGATATTCAGACTCCGATCTGAGCGGTAATTCACCGCGGAAGTAGTGCAACCGAAGGAAAACAAAACAAACCAGAGCAAAACAATCCAGCACAGTCCAGGGAATCCCCGGAATGATCGCCTGCGCATGGCGATTTTTATCGAAAGTGAGGCCCCCCGGCTCTGCCGGGAGTCTGCCCAATGTTCGAAATAAACTGGGGACTCGGTCAGCAACATTGCGATCTAATTCTCTTTCATCGATCGCGTGCTCCTTTGCAGGGCTGCTTATCGAAATGCCTCCGGCTTTGCCGGAGGATTGTCATTTGAAGTGATCCATTACATTCTTGAGAATTGTACTTTCAGGGGCAAGTTCAAGGGCATGTTGCCAAACTTTATTCGCTTCCTCTTTATTACCCACGGTCCAGAGCACTTCGCCAAGATGCGCCGCAACTTCATCATTTTCAAACATATCCAGCGCCCGACGCAAAAATTGGATGGCCTGATCATAGTTCTCTAATCGATAATGTACCCAGCCAATACTGTCGATAAAAGCGGCTTCATCTGGTTTTAGTTCAACGGCACGAGTGATCAAAGCCAGTGCTTCTTCGTGACGATCTGTCTTGTCTGCCAGTGTATATCCCAGCGCATTCATGGCATCGGCATTATCCGGATCGAGTCTCAAGACATGCCGCAAGTCTCTTTCCAGTACAACCAGGTCATTATTTCTCTCACCTATCATGGCCCGGAAGTAGAGATAATCAATGTTATCCGGGTCTGCGGCTATGACCGTGTCCATAAAATCCAAGGCATTTTGCGGACTTTGCTGATCCGATATCAACTGCGCCTCCAGCAGAACTAACTGAACTTTTCTCTCGGGGTGCCTGACACCCTGGCGCTGCAGATACGTGCGAGCTTCCTCGAATCTACCCTGGCTGACCATGATCTCGACTACCCTATTCTGGGCTGGCAGGTACTCAAAACCCATCCCAGCATTTCGAAAATGAGCTAATGCAGTTTCCTGATCGCCCTTTTTTTCGTACAACACACCCAGATAGTAGTTTGCTTCACCCTCTCTCTGCCCGAGTTTTAGCAGGCCGTTAAAGTATCTGATAGCAAGCTCATCATTGTTCTGTTCCATTGAGATAAGCCCCAGCGCAAACAGCATGTCGCCGTCTCTGGGTGCTTTTTCCAACATCTCTTCATACTGCTCTCGCGCCTGATCCAATAACCCTTCATCGAACAGTACCCTGGCAAAGTACACCCTTAACCTTCTGTGATCAGGGTGTTGATGCACCTCGTTTTGCAATAGCTCAACTGCCTCTCCGCCGCGCTTCATCTTCCGCAGCAGACTTACTTTGAGTATGACAATATTGATATCACTTTTTTCCTCCAGCAGCCGATCGGCAATTTCATTGCTTTCCTCATTGCGATTGCTTTGCTCCAGCAAAACCGCTTTTGAAAATAACAGCTGAGTGTCGTCCGGGTACTCCAGGAGCATCTCCGTGATCGTTTTTAGCAGTAGGTCGCGGGATTCCTGATCCAGATTTGCTGCCCGGTAGGCAACAACATTGAAATGGGCCAGGCCTCCCAGTCGTTTTACTGCTTCCATGTGTTTCACTGCAGCCGCCAAATCACCGGCTCGGGTCAGCTGATTCGCTGCCTGACTATGTGCTTCAATATTATCCGGTTCGATATCAGCCCATATCTGTGAAACTTGTAATGCCACATCATCACGCTTCAGGAAGGTAGCGAGCCGGGTTGCACGTGCTGCGACCCCTGCATCACGCGTTTTTGCAGTTTGCTCTGCATACTTTTCCAGGGCAACATCGTAGTTTTTACGATATCCGGCGACTTCTGCCACCAGCAGTCCATACAGGACATCCTTATCAAATTTTCTCAGGGGATACTCGACCCTTACGGCTTTCTCCACTCCGGTACCTGGCTGTGCCTGTCCGGCAGAATCAGCAGCAACCACTTCCGCTGCCTGCCCGGAAACTGGCAATCGCCCTGCAGAACTGCAACCGCCAAGTACCGCTAGCATCAATACCAGACAACCGACAACTAACTTTGATGCAGTTTCATTCATTACTTTTTCCAAACCGGATTTTCAACAACGTGAAACATACGATGTACCATGTTGGCTTAGTTTGATAGCTACCCTACTACTCCAGCAGCAAGAAGCATAAAATACACACTTTTGGACAAAAATGGGCTGTGGTCGTTCAGATTGCATCGGACAGATTGTACTTCCGGAATCTATGCCAGTCACCCATGTTATTATGCGACCTGTTATTATGTGTATTCGGAGCGCATGATCTGGTTCAATAACAATCTTCCGGCAAAGCATGAGGCATTTTGATCAGGAGCCTCTCAAAAGGGATGACGATCGATGCAAGCCTGGGGTGCAGAGAAACACGTGACAGGCTCCTGGCCAGGCATCGGCAATCTTCCCGCCAGAGCCGGGGTTTTTCGCTTTCAACAGATAACTGTTATTTGAGAAATTTTGACTGAAGATTACTTTCTATGGACCTTCTCGCGATTGGCATTAATCATCAAACAGCACCTGTTTCTCTGCGGGAGATGATTGCATTTGCTCCAGACCAGCTTACCGAGGCATTGCATAGTGTACAGCGGGAAGCCAATTTACGAGAAATTGCCATTCTTTCAACCTGTAACCGAACTGAACTCTACTGTGCTACACGCCAGCGGGATGAACGGCCGGTAGTTGAGTGGCTGTGTAATTACCATCAACTATCTGAAGAAATACTCATTCCTTCCATGTATCAGCATTGGGATGAACGGGCTGTCAGCCATCTGATGCGTGTTGCCTCTGGCCTGGATTCCATGGTGATGGGTGAACCACAAATTCTCGGGCAGATGAAAACGGCATTCTCCACTGCGAAATCTGCTGCTACCCTGGGGCCGCAGCTCAATAAACTATCCCAAAAAACCTATAGCATCGCCAAGAAAGTACGCACGCAAACTGCCATAGGCGAGAATCCCGTGTCCATGGCTTATGCTGCGGTAACGCTTGCAGAACAGATTTTTACAGATTTAGGGACCTGCTCCGCCATGTTGTTGGGTGCCGGTGAGACGATTGAACTGGTTACCCGGCACCTGGTCAAGGCTGGCCTAACAGATCTGACAATCGCAAACAGAACCCTGGAGCGCGCCAAAACACTGGCGGAGGAATTTCATGGTACCGCGGTGGAACTATCGGAAATCGGTGCCTGCCTGCCAACAACCGACATTCTGATCGCATCCACTGGGAGCACCTTACCCATATTGGGCAAGGGGGCTGTAGAGAGCGCACTTAAACAACGCAGACACAAACCGATTTTTATGGTGGATCTGGCTGTACCGCGTGATATTGAGCCTGAAGTAGCTGAATTGGCAGATGTATACTTGTACTGTATTGATGATTTGCAGGAAATTATCGCCTCAAACCTGAAAAATCGGGAGGACGCCGCTGCTGAAGCAGAATCCCTAATCGAACAGGGTGTAAAAGAATTCACAGCACATTACAGGTCGCTCTCCTCTCTCGATACCCTGGTGACACTGAGAAACAAGTACGAAAGGATAAAAGAATCGGAACTGGAAAAAGCAATTCAGCTCATCGCAAAAGGTGGCGATGCGGAAAAGGTATTGCAACAGCTTGCCAATCGACTAACCAATAAAATCATCCACAGCCCGACTGTGGAGTTGCGCAAAGCCGGTGCAGAAAGCAAGCATGATCTGCTGGAATTTGCGCGAATTCTTTTCCAGCTCGATGATGAAGATACGCCTTGATGAAAGATTCGCTTCGCCAGAAAATTAACAGCCTGTTGGATCGTTATGAAGAGCTGGCCGCATTATTGAGTGACCAGGAAACGATAGCGAATCAGGAATTATTCCGTAACTATGCAAAAGAATATTCTGAATTGGAACCCGTCGTCACTTGCTTTCGCCGTTATGAAGAACAACGCGCAGCTCTTGAAGAAGCCCGGCTGCTATTAAAAGATCCAGATGATGAAATGCAGCAAATGGCAGCGGACGAGGTAGATACCCTGTCGAGCCGTATCGACGCGCTGCATACTGAGTTACAGACATTGTTACTGCCAGCAGATCCGAATGATACAAGCAACGTCTTTCTGGAAATCAGAGCTGGAACGGGTGGAGATGAGGCAGCCCTGTTTGCCGGAGATCTGTTTCGGATGTATTGCCGGTATGCAGAGGGAAAACACTGGAAAGTTGAAATTCTGAGCATGCGTGAAGGCGAGCACGGCGGATACAAGGAAGTAATCTCCCGAATCGAAGGCAAAGATGTGTATGCCCGATTGAAATACGAATCCGGTGCACACCGAGTCCAGCGAGTACCGGAAACAGAATCGCAAGGACGTATTCATACTTCTGCCTGTACGGTCGCCATACTTCCGGTAACTGAAAATATTGAAGCGATTGAGATCAACAGGAATGATCTGCGAATCGATACCTACCGGGCATCTGGCGCAGGAGGTCAACACGTCAACAAAACAGATTCTGCCGTCAGGCTCACCCATATACCTTCTGGGATCGTAGTCGAATGCCAGGATGAACGATCACAGCATAAAAACAAAGCCAGTGCCATGTCGTTACTGCAGGCGAAATTGCTGGATACAGCCCGGCAGGAACAACATCAGGAGCAGGCTGATACACGCCGGAACCTGGTCGGTAGTGGTGACCGATCCCAGCGTATTCGTACCTATAACTTTCCGCAAGGTCGCGTCACGGATCACCGCATCAACCTGAAGTTGAGTCGACTAGATGAATTTATGCAGGGAGATATTGACCCGATCATTCGAGAACTGATTCAGGAACACCAGGCTGATCTGCTGAGGAAACTTTCTGAACAGTAATTACTGCGGTACTTCTGCAATCATGGAACCAAGCATTGGAAACTTACTCGATTCAGCCAGTCATCTGAAATCAATATCAGACTCGCCGGCGCTGGATGTCCAGCTTATGCTTTGCCATGTGTTAGAAAAATCTCCGAGCTACGTCTATTCACACCGGGAACATCTGCTGTCTGACAATCAAATGAAGACCTTTACACGCCTGCTAACGAGGCGACAACAAGGTGAACCTGTTGCCTATTTGACTGGAAAGAAAGGCTTCTGGAATATTGAGTTCAGTGTGAACCCGAACGTGCTCGTCCCTCGACCTGAAACTGAAGTGCTGGTCGAAAGAGTCCTTGCTCTGGATCGAAACCAGATTGATTCCGTCCTGGATTTAGGAACCGGGTCTGGTGCAATTGCTATTTCACTCGCGATGGAGAGGCCCGGGTGGACTCTCACCGCCACAGACATATCCCAGCAAGCGATCGATGCCGCCCGTAGCAATGCGCTGGCACATGCTGTAGACATACACTTCATCAAAGGTCACTGGTGCAATCCTCTTTTAGAAATGCAATTCGATGTGATCGTCAGCAACCCCCCCTATATCAAAATGGATGATCCCCATCTTACTCAGGCTGAACTACAGTACGAACCAACGGAGGCGCTTGTATCTGGCGTTGACGGGTTAGCCGCGCTGCAGGAAATTATCGTACGGGCAAAAAATCACTTGAACTCCGGAGGCAGATTAATCCTGGAGCACGGGTATGATCAATGCGCGGCAGTGTGCACTCTGTTGGATCAGTGCGGCTATTCCGGTATCGAAATCTATAAGGATTATACCGGTATCGACAGAGCTGTCGAAGCAAGATGGGGTGGCATTTCTTCCGGGCAGATTTAGATGGTTCACCTGGTCAGGTATGTGGCACTGCGCCTGAATTGACTCGCACTCGGTCTTCAACTGTGGTGTAAAACTAACAAATCTGGTACTTTCCGAAAAATCACCCATCAATATGTACATGAAGAAAATGGAAGACGAGGAACTACTGCGTTATAGCCGTCAAATTATGCTGCCTGAGATTGATATCTCAGGGCAGGAAAAATTACTACATTCCAGCGTGCTCATTGTTGGCATGGGCGGTCTGGGCTCTCCGGTTGCCATGTATCTGGCGGCTGCAGGAGTCGGACATCTCATCCTTGCCGATTTTGATACTGTTGATCTAACGAATCTACAAAGGCAAATAGCGCATGGAACTGCCGATATCGGCGGCTTAAAAGTGCAATCTGCGAGAGAGACTGTTACCAATCTAAACCCGGATACGCGAGTGACGACAATCGATTCAAGGCTAGAAGGTGCGACTTTGTTGGACCAGGTTGCATCGTCAGATGTCGTTGTGGATTGCTGTGACAATTTCACAACCAGATTTGCAGTAAACGAAGCCTGCGTTCGAACTCAGACTGCATTGGTATCCGGCGCGGCCATTCAATTGGAAGGGCAGGTTACTGTGTATGACCCTTCTAACTCGGATAGTCCCTGCTACCGATGTCTTTACGATGCGGCAGATGACAACCTGCTCAGTTGTGCTGAAAATGGCGTACTCGCACCAGTGGTTGGAATGATCGGTACTGTACAGGCCCTGGAAACCATGAAATTGCTGGTCGGTTTCGGTGAAAACCTGAGCGGCCACCTACTTGTATTGGATGCTAATTATATGCAGTGGCGCAAGCTGCGACTCCCGAAGAATCCGGCATGTCCGGTTTGCAACGCCCGATAATCAGAGAGCCAGCCCTTAGAACATATCTCCTTTGGCTTGCTGATCTGCATGATATGACGATCGAACTAACGGCCCACTGGCCACGCGACTGAACCCCATCCTGTTAGCGAGTTCACCGAGCGCTTGAAAGTCTGCCGGATCAACGAAACGCTCAACAGGTAAATGGTACCTGCTCGGCTGCAGGTACTGGCCGATAGTCAGCATATCAACCTGGTGCTCCCTCAGATCGACCATTACCTGCTCCACCTCTTCGATCTGTTCACCCAGACCCAGCATCAGGCCGGACTTGGTGGGCACATCGGGTACTCGTTTCTTATATTCACTGAGTAACGTCAGTGACCATTGGTAATCAGATCCTGGTCGACTCTTCTTATAAAGCCTGGGTATTGTTTCCAGATTGTGGTTGAAGACATCCGGTTTTGATTTCTCCAGAATCGCTAAAGCTGCGTCCATTCGACCCCGGAAATCCGGGACCAGTATCTCGATTTTGGTTTTTGGAGTTCGTCTTCTGACCTCATTAATACAGGCCGCAAAATGTCCTGCGCCGCTATCCTTCAAATCATCCCGATCAACGGAAGTTACCACTACATACTCTAACCCCATTTCAGCAATTGCTT
Organism: uncultured Pseudomonadales bacterium; assembly: GCA_964571945.1. Lineage (GTDB taxonomy): Bacteria > Pseudomonadota > Gammaproteobacteria > Pseudomonadales > Azotimanducaceae > JASJXV01. Next base: position 9,198 of record CAZNFE010000009.1, on the reverse strand, counting down.
CAGCCAATTGCGCTGGCTCATCCTCATCCAGCGGGTTTGGTCTGCCATGGGCCACATCACAAAACGGACATCGACGAGTACAAATTTCACCCATGATCATAAAAGTGGCTGTCCCATTATTGAAACACTCACCCAGATTTGGGCAGCTGGCTTCCTCGCAGACTGATGCCAGTTTTCGATTTCTCAGTATTTTTTTGATGCCTGAAATCCTGGCCGAGGACGGCAGTCGCACGCAAATCCAGTCGGGTTTTCGAGGCATTACTTCGGTGGGAATCACCTTGATCGGAATTCTGGCTACTTTTGCTGCACCGCGAAGTTTCTCACCTTGCACAATTTTCTTCCGAACCTTCTTATCTGTGGTCATCGCTCTCTACTCAACTATTCTTGCTCCGCTGCTGTACTGGTGCAGGAGTATGATCACCAGAAGACGTGCGCCTGAACTCTACGGTACTATTTCGACGTCAATATAGCCAAATTCCTCGCTCAGTATGCGACATAGTTTCTCACCTACCAGATCCGGATCATCCACCACACCATGCGCTACCAGCTGCGTCATTTCCAGCCCTTCATATCCACACGGGTTTATTCGAGAAAACGGTTCGAGCTGCATATCGACGTTCAGGCTAAGACCATGGAAGCTGCAACCCCTGCGAATTCTCAACCCCAACGATGCAATTTTTTTCTCATCCACATAGACTCCAGGCGCTTTTGCCTTCGTGTGCGCACGTATCCCGTAATCCGATAGCAACCGGATCATGGATGTCTCGAGTGCGCTTACCAACGCGCGTGGCCCGAGATGATGGCGTTTGATATCTATCATCACATAGATCACAAGCTGACCTGGCCCATGATAGGTGACCTGGCCACCACGATCCGTCTTAACCACCGGTATGTCTGCCGGGTTTAATAGATGCTTCTTATCGGCGGCCTGTCCAAGCGTGAATACAGGCGGATGTTGCAGTACCCAGAACTCATCAATCGTGTCAGCCTTGCGGCTATCCACAAATTGCTTCATCTTTTCCCAGGTCACCACGTAATCCACCGTACCCAACCTGCGGATATGCAGCTTTTGCTTTGCCTGACCATCCATTACAGTACCATGATTACCTTACCGGTAGCTTTCAGATCTTCAAACAGCTCCTTGAGCTGGGCTTCACCGGTGGCCGTAATCCAGACGGTTAAAGAGGTATATGAGCCACGACTACTGCTCTTCTCCTGTACCTTGTCATGGCGGAATTCGGCGTCATGTCTGCCCACTACTTCCAATACGGACTCTCGGAACAGCGCATGGGATTTTCCCATGATCTTGATCGGGTATTCACACGGAAATTCAATTACCGGAGCTTTCACGTTTTGCCTTCAGCAGGTTGGCTGCAAACTGGTTAATGCAATGTATCCATACCAAACAATTGCGCAAAGAACAGTGCCACCTCATCCCACATACTACTGATAAAGCCAGACTCTTCTATTGATTGCAGTGCCACGATGGGAACTTCAATGGCATCTTTGCCGGATACCGAGACACTAAGTTTACCCAACTCCTGACCAATTTGCAGTGGTGCTTCAATTACCGTATTTATGTCCATGGTTGCTGCGAGGTTTTTACGTGCACCTCGTGGCAGCGTTAACACCATGTCTTTCGTTAATCCCAGATTTACTACATCTTCCTGGCCACCCCATACTTTGACCGTATTGAGGACTTCCTGCGCCTGATACATTTTCACGGTTTCAAAATAGCGAAATCCATAGGTGAGCAGTTTCTGACTTTCCGCGGCACGCGATTCTTCCGTCCTGGCACCCATGACCACTGAAACAAGTCTCATGCCATTCCGCTTTGCTGATGCGACCAGGCAATATCCCGCTGCCTCTGTATGGCCTGTTTTCACACCATCGACCGATTTATCGCGCCACAATAATCTATTTCTGTTCGGTTGCCGAATGTTTCCGTAAGAGAAATATTTCTCGGAGTATATTTTGTAATCATTCGGATAGTCATTGATGACGGCCATGGCCAGCGTCGCCATATCTCTGGCAGTGGTGTAATGCTCTTCATCCGGCCAACCTGTGGCATTCACAAAGTGCGTATTTTTCATGTTGAGCAATGCTGCTTGTTGATTCATCACATCGGCAAATGCATCTTCACTTCCAGCAATATGTTCAGCGACAGCCACACTGGCATCATTCCCTGACTGAATGATGATACCTTTCAGTAAATCTCCCAGCGAAACTTTGGTTCCTTCGCGGATATACATCTTCGAGCCACCCATTCGCCAGGCTTTTACACTAACCTCTACCTGGTCATCCAGGCTCACAATGCCTCTGCCCAATTCAACTGCGGCAATATAAGCTGTCATCATTTTAGTCAGGCTGGCTGGCGGCAGTCGCTGATCCACGTTGTGACTAACCAGCAATTCCCTGCTGTCAGCATCAATCAGGAGATAGGCACTGGCTGCCAAATCAGGCGGTGAAGGGATGATTACAGGAGCTGCTGGAGCTTCCAGAGTATACAGGAGAGCGATTGCTACCAGAGGAACATACCAGTTACGGGGTGTACACATAATTCAATTAACCTTCATCTGTCCAGGCGATATGCTGAAATTCCATGTCCCGTCTGCCAGACGGGTATCTATTCGATCTTTACTCGCAACGGGCGGCCGAGCGCAGCCGATTCAACCAGCGATGCCAACTTGTCCCGTTGCACTTCTGTACTTAACGGACCTACCCACACTTTATGCAGCAAATCCGAGTCCTGCTCACTATCCAGTATTCTCACATCTACCGTCGCCAGGTTATTGCTACTAAAGAGTTGCTCGATTCTCGACAACATGAGCTCCGCACTGCGGCGACTGGAAAATACGCCCAACTGGAGGTAATAGCTGTCTTTATGAGTTATTTTTTCGAGATTTTCTTTCGCTAAATCCGGATAATTTATGATATCAACAGCTTCAACCACCACCGGTGCAGTACCCTTGTCGGCGAAACCTAACACCATGGCCGCCTTATAGGAGAGATCAATAAGACGATCATCATGAAACGGCCCCCGATCATTCACCTTTACAATCGTATGCCGCCGATTATCGAGATTGGTCACCTTGACGTAGGTTGGTAACGGCAGGCTTTTGTGTGCCGCCGTCAAGGCGAACATATCAAATTTTTCACCATTTGCTGTAAGCCGGCCATGAAATTTCTTGCCATACCAGGATGCAATTCCGATTTCCAGATAACCCAGGCTTTCCGGCATGACCGAGTAACTCTTGCCGAGTACAACGTATGGACTCTTGTTGCCGCGACCTATACCATCTCGTGCCGGATTCGCGGACTTGCCGTGTTTGTTCCCGGATCCGGCAGATATCAATATCTGTGGGTTCACACAGCCACCGAACAGCAAGACTGCACACAGCAGAAAAATGATAGATGTATATTTGGGAATTCTATACATATTGAATTACTAGTTGACGAAACCAGGGAACGGCTTACATCAACTTTTCACTTAGTTGATATACAGCCATAGCATATAATTTACTGTGATTATAACGTGTAATTACATAGAAATTGTATAATCCCAGCCAGTATTCTTTTCCCTGCTCGCCATTAAACAGTAATGGACTTGCCACATTTTCACCGTCTCCTGGCCAGTCGGACAGGATTTTTTCTCGTCTTAGTTCTTTCACCTCAATACGAGGCAGCAATTCACTGCCGAACAAACCCTGGCTTTGCAGGTTCGGTGCCGGAACCATCATTGCTATCGCATGCCCGGATCGCCAGCCATGCGCATGCAGATAATTGGCAACGCTGCCGATGGCATCCACCGGATTGTTCCAGATGTCCCTGACCCCATCTGCATCAAAATCCACAGCGTAAACCCGATAACTGCTCGGGATAAACTGTCCGAATCCCATTGCTCCTGCATAAGATCCCAATAATTCAGATTCGTTCTGTTGTTCCTCTCTTACCAGCAACAAAAATTCTTCCAACTGCTTTCTGAAGAATCCGGCTCTTGGTGGATAATCAAAAGCCAGCGTAGCGAGTGAGTCGAGCACCCTGTATGTACCCATTCTTCTTCCGTAGAGGGTTTCTACTCCGATCACAGCGGCAATGATAGATGTGGGAACACCGTATGATTTCTCTGCTCTTCGAAATGCTTTTCGGTGCTTTTGAATAAAAGTACGGCCACCTCGGATGCGTTGATCAGTCACGAATATTTTCTTGTATTCCTTCCACGTCAATACCTTTTCAGCCGGTCTTGAAATAGCATTGATGATGGATTGTTTGAATACAGCACCCGCAAACACAGATTGAAGATAGGTTTCCTTGAAGTCATGTTCTGTCACCATATCCCGCATAAACTCCTGGACATCCTTCCTGGCAACGTAACTTTGTGCATAACTGGATTCGCCAGTCGCAATTGCCAGCAGAATTACTAACATAATGCACAGGATTCTTATCATTCGCTGGCAGGCGTCACAAATTTGTATTCTCAAATCTCAGCGTCCCGAAAAGATGATGTTAGGTTAGAGCGTAATTCGCTTGTGTGTATGAATCGACATTAACATTCCAAAACCTGCAAACAACGTAACAATGGATGTGCCACCATAGCTGACCATGGGTAGTGGCACACCCACGACTGGCAACAGACCACTCACCATACCGATGTTTACAAACACGTAGACGAAGAAGGTGAATGTAATGGTACCCGCCAGTAATCTACCGAATGTATCCTGTGCCTGAACGGCGATCATGAGTCCTCTGGCAATAACCAGCATGTATAGCAGGAGCAGAAATGCTACACCAATCAAGCCAAATTCCTCGGCTAAAACTGCAATAATGAAGTCGGTATGACTTTCCGGCAGAAAGTCCAGGTGTGACTGGGTGCCATGGAACAACCCTTTGCCAAGAATTCCACCGGACCCGATGGCAGTCTTCGATTGAATTATATTCCAGCCACTACCCAGCGGATCGCGTTCCGGATTAAACAATGTCAGGATCCTTTCCCGCTGGTAATCCCGCATAACGAACCAGAGACCTGGTGCTGCCAGTATCCCCGCACCGAACGCGTAATAAACGGTTCTCCAGCTGATCCCTGCCAATAACAGGACCAGCAGACCTGACACACATATCAGCAATGCGGTACCCAGGTCCGGTTGGAATGCAATCAGCATCACCGGCACAATAATCATCACCAGTGCCCAGAATATGTGTTTTGGCAAAGGTGGCAGGGTACGGTCCTGAAAGTACCAGGCCAGCACCAGGGGCACCACCAGTTTCATAAGCTCGGCCGGTTGAAATCCTCCGAGACCACTGATTCTTAACCACCGTCTGGAACCGTTCACGACTGGTCCATATATCAGCACCAGTATCAACAGCAGAAGTGTCAGACAATAAAGCCAGGGTGCAATCCTGAGATAAAACACTGGGCTTATCTGAGCCATCACGGTCATTGCCAGTATCGCAATACCGAATTTAATAGTCTGGGAAATGACCGGTCCATCCTGTTGGTCCACTGCACTGTACAAAATCAACATGCCGTACAAGGACAACAGAAGCAGCAATAGAAACAGGATGAAATCCAGGTGGATTTTCTCAATCCAATTGGTTCTGCGGCCAAGTCCTGAGCCTGCATCCGGCAATCTTCGCACAAAATCCTGACTCATGGATGCGGTTTCTCTCCGCGTACAACCCACCGTGTGTGGTTAGTTATCATATTATTCAATTCCTCAGCCTGATCAGTTGAATTGTACTCAAAGCCTGGTTCTCGGCATTTGCTGCGCAAAGTGCCTGCCACCCTAGTCTGGTACCTGCATCCGCTATCGCAACAGATACTCATCGATTATCTTCCTTGCCACAGGTGCTGCGTATTTACTTCCTCCACCACCATTTTCTATTAACACCGCCAGCGCAATCTTCGGTTCATCGACTGGCGCAAAGGCAACAAACCAGGCATGTTTTCGTAAGTTTTCCTGCAGTTCTTCCTCCTCGTACAATTCTCCCTGCTTTATCTCAACGACCTGTGCCGTACCGGATTTACCAGCCATTTTATATTGGATACCCCTGCCTATGTATGCCCAGGCCGTGCCGTTTTCACCGAAACCCTGATTACCGCGATGGACAACCATCGTCATGGCGTCGATAACTGTATCCCAGTTTTTTGAATCCTGTACCGGGACATCGGCCGGGCGAATGTTGCCACGTTCCCGATCAGGTTCTCTGCTCGCCTGCTTTAGTAATACAGGTCGAACCCACTTGCCTCTATTCGCCAGAACCGTCACTGCGGTTGCCAGTTGCAGCGGCGTCACAAGGATACTGCCCTGTCCAATGCCAATATTAACCGTGTCACCAGGAAACCAGGCTTCGCCTTTGACCTTTCTTTTCCATTCCCGCGACGGTAACAGTCCGCTTCTTGCTTCGGGCAGGTCCAGGGCCGCATTAAGACCATAACCAAACAATTTGAAGTACCCGGAGATCATATCAATTCCCAATTTTACGGACAGCCCATAAAAGTACACATTACACGAGCGATATATCGCCTTCTGCAGATTGACCTTGCCATGCCCCCCAAGGCCGGTTTTGGTCCAATTCCAGTCTCTGTACAAGCGTTTACTGTCCGGCAATTTAAACCAACCCGGATCCTCGATTGTGTAGTCTGCGGTGATCACATTGTTTTCCAGGGCTGCCAGCGCAACGAACGGTTTCAGAGTCGAGCCAGGTTCATATTGACCTTGCAGTGCCCTGTTGAACAATGGGGCATCGGTGGAGTCCCTCAATTCCCTGAACTTTTGCTCGTCCATGCCACTGATAAACATATTGGGATCGTATGCCGGATTACTGACCAGCGCCAATATTCCCCCGCTGGACGGTTCGATGGCAACTACAGCGCCTCTGCGGCCTGCCAGGGCATCAATGGCAACATCCTGAAGCCTGGAGTCAACATGCAAAGTCAGGTCAATACCGGGAACCGGGAGCTTCTTATCCAGCTCCTTCATTATTTGCCCCCTGGCATTTGATTCTACCCGTCGATACCCAACCTTACCGAGTAACCGTTTTTCATAGTATTTTTCTATACCGGTTTTGCCAATGTAGTTGGTGCCTGAATAGTCAATCGGATTCAAGCGCTGCTGATCCGCCTCTGTTATGCGGCGTACCGAACCTAACGCATGAGCCATACGTGCTCCCATGGGATAGTGACGAACCAACTGTGCCTCGACCGCCACGCCTGGCAGGTCATACCGATTAACAGAGATCCTGGCGATCTCTTCTTCAGAAAGCTTCAGCCTGATAGGTATCGACTCGAATGGTCGAAGTTGTCTCTTCAGGCGATTTCTGAACGCAAGTATCTGACTATCTGTGATCGGAATAATCGCCCGAATTCGCTCAATCGTTTCTTCAATATTTCCAGCCTGCTCTTTGACGATAGTCAGAGTTTCCGCGGGCACATTGTCAGCAAGCAGTCGGTGATTCCTGTCAAAAATGAGGCCACGAGTCGGTGGCAGGGATTGAATATGAATACGATTCTTATCGGACAGGGTGTTATATACACCATGTTGGATGACCTGCAGAAACACCATCCTGGCCAGCAAAACAGCAGTCAGCATAACCAGTATGCCAAATCCAAGTTTTACGCGATCAGTAAAGATCTGGCTTTCACTGGAGTGATCTTTTAGCGTCAGATGCTCAACCATTCGTTCCCGTATTTTCTATTCGCGATGATAAGGGTGCCCTCTGGAATAGCTCCAGGCTCTATATAGCTGTTCAGCTACCAATATTCGGACCAGCATGTGTGGAAAAGTCATATTAGAAAGCGACCAGATCTGATCTGCTCGATCAAGGCATTTCCCAGCAAGTCCGTCAGGACCACCCACCAGTAAACAAATATGCGAGTGATTCTGCTGCCATTTCTCCATCTGCCTGGCTAGCTCAACTGTTGACCAGGCCTGCCCATTAACTTCAAGTGCCACCACGTAGGCTCGCGAAGGAATCGCGGCTAATAGTCGAGTGGCTTCCTTCTCGATCAAGCCAGCGGGATGGCTACTTTTCGATCGCTTCTCGGCACCTATTTCAGTTAATTCAAGCGAGCAGCCCGCCCTCATTCTTCTGGCATATTCAGTGTAACCCGCTTGCACCCATGCGGGCGCTTTGGTTCCAACAGCAAGTAACTCGATAATCATAAGGCTTGATCTAGAACTTTTTGTCGGGGCGGAAATTCTCAATGTCAAATCCCCCCCACAATCGCTCCAGGTCATAAAATTCCCTGACGGAAGGCAACATGACATGTACCAGGACATCGACCAAATCGATCAGAATCCACTCGGCTGAATCCATGCCTTCAATGCCGATTGGTTGCACCCCTTTTTCTTTGCACTTGACTACCACGTTCTCCGCAAGGGATTTAACGTGTCGATTGGACGTCCCGCAGGCAATAACCATGTAATCGGCTACATCTGTCAGTTCCGTCACATCAAGTTGTTTAATCTCTTTCCCTTTAACGTCTTCAAGCGCATCAACGACGATTTGTTTCAATTTTTCAGAGTGCATAATTCCTCATACTTATCGAGTCAGTAAGAAAAACACTTTCATCCTGCCTTTACTGTCTTATAAATCCCATTTTTTAATATAAAATCTGCAACCGTATCCGGCAGCAAATATTTCACTGATCGACCTTCTGCTACACATTGTCTTATCTGACTGGCCGAAATATTCAATTGTGTAAGACTGGTCCTCAACACCCCGCCAGAGGGGTGTTCCAACAATTCTGCTCTGCTATACACCTCTCGCTCGCTCAGAAAACCAGCGAGTCTCTGTGCCATCCTGGTTCGTGTATCCTCCCACCCAGGTCGATTCAGTACCAGGATGTGTGCAAGACTGATGATTTCCTCCCATCGGTACCAATCTGTCAGGGTATAGAATGAATCAGCACCCAGAACCAGAATTACCGGTACCTCTGAACCGAATTCATCTCTCAGGGAAAAGAGTGTGTCAACCATATAGGATGGCCCTGATCGATTGCACTCGCGATCATCTATCTGCAACAGTGATTCGTGGTCAACGGCCAGGCGGAGCATTTGCAGGCGCTGTTCCAGAGAGCACGATGGTGTGGCACGATGTGCTGGCTGGCTGGCAGGAACCAGGCGAACCGAATCCCGTTCCAGATATTCGGCCACTTCTATTGCAGAACGCAAGTGACCAACCTGTATACGATCAAAA
>CAZNFE010000008.1:11664-20833 GCA_964571945.1 uncultured Pseudomonadales bacterium | reverse complement strand
TGGGGAATACTCAAATGACGATCGTCAACGTAAGCTATGAACCGATATTCCTCTGAAACATCATTGGTAAATTAGCTGATTTATCGCCAGTAGCGAGGATGTTGTCGTCTATACGAACGTATTGATGGTGGCTTTCGGGCAGTAATCACGACATCAACTTCACCTTCAACCGCTGTATTAAAGAAGCGGACTCCGCGATTCAGGTATCGTTTCACAACCATGTTATCCGGATGTTGAAAGCGGTTCCTGTATCCGGCGGAAACGATTGCATCATCAGGATGTAATGTATTCAAGAACAACGGAGTTGATGAACTGCGACTGCCGTGATGGGGCACCAGCAACACGTCTACATGATCTATTCGTGATTGAACCAGCGCCTGCTCCACTTCCATCTCAATATCTCCCGTCAACAGCAAGCGCCTATTGCCTGCTGAGACAAGCAGAACGCACGATCGATTGTTGCCCTGCCACCTGGCTGCGCCGACCCCCGCCTCTTCCGGATGCAGGATTTCGAAGGAAACACCGTCCCAGGACCAGTGCTGCCCTCTGTGGCAGGGGGATATCTGCCGATCTGTCTGCAGCAATGCAGCTACACGGATGTTGTTACCCGTAGAAATGACATAAGGCTGCAGGGAATCAATTACCGTTCTTGCGCCGCCGGCATGATCTGCATCCCCATTACTTATAATCACCCGATCCAGACGCTTGATGCCTCGCACCCGCAATGCGGGAATTACCACCGCAGATCCGAAGTCAAATCTGTCACTGTAGCGGGCACCCATATCATAGACCATTGCGTGATTTTGCGTTTGCAATACAACCGCCAGCCCCTGACCCACATCCAGAATATTCGCCCTAAGCTGACCCGATGGAGGACGAACGACATGTGGTTGAATCGCAGGTAACAGCAATACAATTCCCAGCCACCGGCCCGGCAACCCTGCGGGTAGCAGGAACATTAATCCGGCACAAAAACCCCACAAAGCCGCGATCACGCCCAGCGATTGCGGGTACCAGATCCAATGTAATCGGGATAACCAGCTCAGGTAAAGCCAGAGTATGCCGAATAGCTGATCAATGCCCTGTAGGAGCAATCCCGCCAATTGGTCGCTGATGATCAGACTCAGGGTAGAGAGCAGCAGCCCGGGAACCACCACCAGACTGATCCAGGGTATTGCAATGATATTGGCAAAAGGTGAAATGAGTGATACCTGCAGAATCAGGTAACCTGTGACCGTGAACATAGCAACGAAAATCACGCATTGCGCCCGCAAACCAGCAGCTACCATCCGAAACCCTCCCGCTTTTATAGAGGATCTGCCCACAAATGCATACAACAGTGTAAAAACTGCTCCGAAGGAGAGCCAAAAACCCGGAGCAAGGGGGGCGAGGGGCTGCAGCGCTACCACGCCAAACAGTGCCAGACAAAAACTGGTTCGCACCGGCACTTTCCTGCCAATTGCCAGGCCCGCAAAAACAACCAGAATCATAATCAGCGCTCGTTGCACGGGCAGCCCAAATCCAGCCAATGCACCATAGCCAGATACCGCAACTGACGCTATGACCAGCGCAATTCTGGTAGCCAATATTCCACCAAAAAAAAGTCGGCATATGAATGCCATCAACCTGTAAACCAGACCTGCAACCAGTGATACGTGAAGCCCTGAAATTACTAACAAGTGGTTAGTGCCGGTTGCACTGAGTATCTTCCAGTCATGAGCGGCGATCATATTGCTCTCACCGATAATGAGCGCAACGAGCAACCCGACATGTGGCGATGTTCCCAATGCCGCCATAACTCTTTGTCTTATGCCGAATCGCAGTTGATGGGTTAGCTGGCGCCACTGTGAGTCCGCCAGTTTACGATTGTATACACTCGGTCTGACATAACCGGTTGCCGAGATTCGTTCCCGGAACAGCCACGCTTCATAATCAAATGTGCCTCGATTCGCCTGACCATGTGGTCTGTTCAACTTCACGTTGAATAACCAGCGTGCACCGGGTCTAATCTCTGTCGAATCATAATAATTCAAGAGCAGCCGATAGGCTTTGGTGCAGGCAGATTGGGAAACATCTTCGATTGGCAACTGATTGCAATTCAGGATGGCATCCGTCTGCAACATGAATCTTTGCGACTTCTCACCAGCGCGTGGTAACCCCACCACGACCCCTTCCACGCGGAGGTCTAATCCCTGCCAGGCATCTGGAATACGACGCTCAAGCCCTATATATGCGTACCACAGTGCCCAACAACATCCCAGGCCGAAAAACCCGACGCTACGCGTTAACTTGCTGATGAGACAGGCGATTGAAAGGACCAGTACATAGACGCAAGTATGCTGTTCAGGTAATTGTCCTGACCACCCGATGGTAACAATCCCCAGGGTGCAGAGCAGAATGTTCAACAACATTTTGAAGTCCGGCGGCAAAACCGTGGGACACACTTATAACGTTATTCACCCGCAGTGAATGTAATCGAACGCCTCTGTCGGATACGGAAGTTGACCCTGATCTGCGTAAGCCCCGTTACAATGCCCCAAATCCGTACTGGCTGATTTGGCTGGCAGCAGCGTTTAAACCGAATTACGGAATATATACTATTAAGAGCTATTTCAGGCATAATATGCAGCCCTTCTATGCCAGAATCTTTCTGCTCGTTGTAATGAAAAAGTATCAAAAATACCTGCCTACCCGGGAGCAACTTCGAAATACCGGGTCACTGCGTTTTATTGAGCACCTGATCTTCGAACCCAACCTTTGGCATTTTAATCGTCATTCGGTTTCATGGGCTTTTCTGGTTGGATTCTTCTGTTGCTTTCTACCCATGCCATTTCAAATGGTGCCCTGTACGATTCTTTGTGTTTGGATTCGTTGTAACGTGCCCCTCTCGATTGCGCTGGTCTGGATTAGCAATCCCCTGACCATCACGCCGCTCTTCTACTCCACTTATCGGCTTGGAATCTGGATGCTGGGACAGCCGGACACGTTTACTTCAATCGAATTTTCTCTGGATTGGTTTACCCTGCAACTCGGTATGATTTGGCAACCGTTGCTATTGGGATCCCTGACATCCGGATTGTTTCTGGGCATCAGCTCGTTCATCATCGTGAGGATCTATTGGCGCTGGAGAGTAACCCGGGACTGGAGTAAGCGACGCGCCAGACTCAATAGCCGGTGAAGATCATGTGGCATTATTCATAACGCAACACATCTGCCGGTTCCAGTTTTGAAGCCCGCCATGCGGGATAGACTGTTGCCAGTATGCTGATAGTCAGCGATACAAACCCGATAATGATCAAATCGGGTATTCTGATATCAGACGGTACCGAATTGAAGTAGGTGCCGGCTAACACCTGTTGATTAAAGAGCTGCTCAAAAAAAGAAACAATAGCTGTAATATGAATAGCCATCAGCAGCCCCAATCCCAACCCTATAAAAGTACCCGCAACACCGATAAGCGAACCCTGGACCACGAAAATCCCCATCACCGAACCAGGATCAATTCCCAAAGTGCGCAGGATTGCAATATCTGATTTTTTTTCATCCACCAGCATCACCAGCCCGGAGATGATATTGAATGCCGCAATCGCCACAATCAGCAACAACAACAGAAACATCATTGCTTTTTCCATCTCAACGGTCTGAAATAAATCACCATATTGATCAGCCCAGCTCTCTGATTGATAGGATGCACCATTAAGAGCTGATGTGATCACCGGCAGCAATTCAGGAGCATCCAGCAAATCCCTGAATCGCACCCTGACACCCTGAACCGGAAAATCAAGATTCAGGATCCGCGACAGATCATTTACATTCATCAGTGCCAGCTTGTAATCCAGTTCGGAGCCCACTTCAAATGTTCCGATCACCTGAACCTGCATGATCCTTGGGATGATAGTCATACCGTTTGATGTCGATTCCGGTACGATCAGGGTAAGTCGCTGACCGATGTATGTTCCCAGAGCTCCAGCCAGTGCCTGCCCCAGCACGATACTGTTGGATCCGGCGTACAATTCAGCAAGATGACCGGTACGCATATGTTCTGGAATAATCGAGACATCCGGTTCATGTTCGGGTGATACACCGTACAGTTCGATGACGTTAACCGCTCCACCGGATGTCAAAATCCCCCGCGCTTGAGTAAATGGTGCCGCACCCTGGATGTGCGGATTTAATTTGAGTTGTGCCGCCAGCGACTGCCAATCCTGAAGACCTGTTCCAGCCACCGGAGTAACCAAACCATGCGGCACAACACCCAGGATCCGCAGGCGCAATTCTTTGTCAAATCCATTCATCACAGATACGACGATGACAAGCACCGCAACACCCAGAATCAGGCCGAGTATCGACACAAGAGAAATAAATGAAATAAAACTGTTTCTCTGTTTCGCACCTATGTAACGGCTTCCAACATAAAGCGGAACTATTGATTGTCCGATCAAATCAATCACTCCCATCCGGATCAACCTGATCTCCTTCCGTAACAGCTTCAAGTCGGCCATTGCGCAGGCGAACCTTTCTGTCCATACGTCCTGCCAGCTGGGAATTATGAGTAACGACAACGAAGCTGGTTCCCAGCGACTCACTGAGCCGAATCATTAACTCGTTTATCTGTCCTCCTGTCACTTCATCCAGATTCCCGGTGGGTTCATCTGCCAGCACACAATCAGGGCTGGTAACCAGCGCTCTGGCGATGGCAACCCGCTGGCGTTCACCGCCGGACAACTCCGCTGGTTTGTGATCCATTCGATGCTGCAGGCCAACCTTCTCCAACATGGCCTGTGCTTCGGACCTGGCTTCACTGAATGTGTAGGCAGCGATGAGAAGTGGCATGGCAACATTTTCCACTGCCGAAAATTCAGGTAACAGGTGATGTAGCTGGTATACAAATCCCAGTTTCCTGTTCCGCAGTTCACCGCGTTGTTTCTCATTAAGCGAAAAGATGTCTTTACCGTTAATGTGAATAGTTCCCTGATCCGGTTTATCCAGCCCTCCCAGCACGTGCAACAGGGTGCTTTTGCCACTACCCGACAATCCTACGATGGCGATTCGCTCTGCTGCCATTACTGACAAATCAAGTCCCTTTAAGACATGTACGGGGCTGGGTCCCTCGAGATATGACTTGCAAATTCCCCTGGCATCGATCACTGGCACATTGGAATCATTCATATCTCAGTGCCTCTGCAGGGTCAGACATAGCAGCTTTATATGCTGGATACAACGTTGCAACAAAACTAATCAGGAGAGTAGTACAGGATATGGCGAAAACATCGGATGCAACTATCTGTGAAGGCAGATAATTAATGAAGTACTGGCTCATGATCTTTAATTGGGTCAATTCGTCGAACCACCTGAAGACATCACTGATTGACCACGAAATTATCAGTCCGACCACCACCCCCAGCAGTACACCCAATATGCCAATCATTGTTCCGTAAAAAATAAATATACCCTGAATGGTGTATGTACTTGCCCCCAGGGTTCTCAAAATGGCTATATCTCCCTTTTTTTCCGACACCATCATGATCAGACTGGAGACGACATTAAACGCCGCTACAGCGATAACCAGAATCAGCAGCAAAAACATGGTGCTCTTCTGCATCCGGATGGCTTCATATAAATTGCCATACATCCGCATCCAACTACTGGCCGTATAGTTTTGATCAGCTAACGAGGCGAGTATCTCGCGCAGCACAACCGGTGCTCTGAAAAGATCAACAGTGGAAATCCTGATCCCCTGCACCGCATGATCGAGTCGTAACAAGCGTGCAGCATCATTAAGATGGATCAGCACCAGATTCTTATCCACATCCGCACCCACTTCGAAACTTCCCACTACTGTGAATCTCTTCATTCGCGGCATGAGTCCGGCTATCGTCACCGTCGCTTGCGGCAGTACCAGTGACACTTTGTCGCCTATGCGCAGTTTAAGCTTCTGTAGTAGTGGCATACCCATAACCAGTCCATAGCGACCAGTGGCCAGTTTTTGCCAGCCATCATCAGATACAAAATTGCTGATTATCGAAACACGTTGTTCATACTCAGGAACGATACCGGAAAAAGTTACTCCTTCGACCAGATCATGAGCAGCCAGCAGTGCTGATCCACTAATAAAAGGGGCTGCTGCGATTACTTCCGGATGTGATTCGATCCGCTCAAGGAGTTGTTGCCATGCTACAATCGGCTCTCTTCCTGTTATGGTTCCGTGAGGGAGCACCCCCAACACCCGGGTTTCCAACTCATGCTCGAAGCCATTCATCACAGATAAAACAACGATGAGTACCGCCACACCAAGAACCAGCCCAAAGGTCGAGATCAGCGATATAAATGAGACAAAGTGATTCCGTTGACGCGACCGAAAATACCTGAGCCCTATTAATACCGGTAATGATTCGTTAATGTGCTTCAAGATCAGACCCGCTCTGCTAACTTGCCCGCTCAAATTCTTGACACTGTGAATTCGATATTTAGTTTAGCCTCCCGCCACGAATGCTGTATGATCCGTTCTCCCCGCTACAAGCACAGCAAGGCTGGAAATAAAACTGGAATCGGCGGGATGAGCAACATCCGGTAAATAAGGACAGTGCCATGATAGTTATACTACACCCCAATACAGACGTCACCAGCAAAGTATATCAGGAAACAATCGATCATCTGGAGAATCTGCCGGGAATTGATATGCGCCAGCATCATATCCAGGGTTCTGAACAAAAACTGACTGAGATTTATCTGCTGGGTGATACCCAAAAAATAGATCAGGAAACGATCGAGAGCCTGGACGCAGTTGATCGTGTAGTGCGCGTATCACAGGAATATCGCGTCCTGGGACGCCACCAGGATGCCCGTCGTTCAAGTGGCTTCAGCTATAACGGAGTCACCTTCGACCAGCACAACCTGAATATCATGGCTGGGCTGTGTGCCGTGGATACACAGGATCACGTGGAAATTATGATGCAGAAATTGCAGCAACTGGGCCAGGTCTGTACTCGCATGGGCGCATACAAACCGCGCACCAATCCGTATTCTTTTCAAGGCCATGGCAAAACGTGTTTACCCTATGTGTTCGATTTAGCAGGAAAATATGGCATCAAGGTCATCGCGATGGAAATCACACATGAAGATCACATCGACGACATCCAGGCATGCCTTGAGCAAGCGGGCCATCCCACCGGTGTGATGCTTCAGATCGGCACCCGGAATACCCAGAACTTCGAACTACTCAAAGCCATTGGCAGACAACGGGACTTTCCAGTATTGCTCAAACGTGGTTATGGCGTAACCCTTAATGAATCGCTCAATGCCGCTGAATATCTCGCCAGCGAAGGCAACACCAGAGTCATCTTCTGTTTGCGTGGCATGAAAAGTTCATTTGGCAACCCGCACCGCAATATGGTGGACTTTGCGCAGGTGCCCGTCATCAAACGCCTCACTCGCATGCCGGTCTGCATTGACCCTTCTCATTCAGTTGGTACCCGGGAAAAGTCACCCGATCAAATCCTGGATGTGGTTCATGCGGCAGCCCAGGGCGTGGTCGCCGGAGCTAACCTGGTCCTGGTTGACTTCCATCCCGATCCTGCCAAAGCACTGGTTGATGGCCCCCAGGCACTGCAGATGAATGAACTGGAGGCATTTGTTGAGGATATGGGGATCTGCCAGGCAACCTATAACAAGCGCCTTGAACTGTGGGCTCAAAACATCGAGTGAAGTTGTTTCTATTCTTGCAGATAGGTCTCGAATGCGCTGGAGTACATCTGCACGAATTGATCGTTTCTTTTCACGATGAAAAGCACTGCAATGTGTTCCTGCTCGGCCAGAGCCATGCCGCGCTGCACACCCATAACATCGAATCCCGTGGCCAGGGCATCTGCGATGGCCGCCCTGGGAGAGACAACTGTCACAGAAGCAAGATGATTAGAAATTGGATATCCGGTCTGCGGATCAATGGTATGGGAGTATCTCACGCCGTTTTCTTCAAAATAATTCCGATAATCACCGGAAGTTGCGATACCGCTGTCACGCGTGTTCAGGGTTCGGTAGACCATCCGTTGATCTGCCACGGGTGATTCAATTGCAATTTGCCAGCCGGTACCCCGGCTGTTATAACCTTTTATTCGCAGTTCACCACCGATTTCTACCATGTAGTTTTTGACACCTAATCCTTCCAGGTACTCGGCAACCTGATCCACGGCAAACCCTTTTGCAATTGCTGACAGATCCAGATAGATGTCCTTGTGCTTCATAATTGCATAGGGTTCGCCTTCGCTGAGAACCAGAGATGCATAACCAACACGACGCAACTCAGACTCGATTTCAGTAGCTGAGGGTGCACTGTTTTCTGAAGGATCAGGCCCGAATCCCCATAGATTAACCAGCGGGCCGACGGTCATGTCAAAACTGCCGTCAGTCAGTACGCTGATTTTCAAACCATCACGAATCACAGTCCAGGTGTCTTTGGAGATGCCAAACCATACGTCCCGGGCAGCCCCATTGAATCGGGATATCTCGGAATCAGCTCGATACGTGGACATTCGCTGGTTAACCAGGTCCACAATGGATTGTATTCCGGCTTGCAGTTGCTGTTCGGTTACCTCAGACGATACATCAATTAGTTTCACCGTCCAGGTTGTACCCATGGTAGCACCCGACAGGGTCAGGTTTTTTAACAGGCTGCATGCCGAGATCAAAAGTACCACTGCGCAAATTGCGCCTATGTAGTAAGGACGTGTAAAACGAAAGTTCATATCGGGTGTGTAAGGTTATTGAAAATGACAGGGAGCGTATGGTACTACAGCGACCCGCGCTACAGGAGCGATGACCGATTGTTTTTTTGCATAAAAACAAACCTGCCGCTCAGATCTGCTCGATAAGCCATGCGACAAATTATGATTTAACCTTTATATTTCAGTATTATACATAAATATATTAATGTATATTGTTATATGATCACATTAAGGGTTCCAGCCGCTTGAAACAATCTGCACTACGACCGTGCTGAAATTTGTGCCGGGAATCACTGGTGTCCAACCCCTGGGTACACCTACAATAGGCGCCATCCAATTGCACTGCCCGGTACCTGTCACCATAACGCTGAAAGGATCTTCTGAATGAAGCGAGCTGTTCTCCTTATTCTCTGTATCTCACTGACGGCCTGTGCCAATTCTTCGCTTTT
>CAZNFE010000008.1:0-11564 GCA_964571945.1 uncultured Pseudomonadales bacterium | reverse complement strand
TTGAAAACCCGACCCGGGTCATCTGAAGTACCAGCCACTGTTTCGCCCCTGGACCGAAACACCCGTTTCATCAGGAGTCATCCGGCTGATGTCTATGCGGTTCAGTTGATTGCCCTTGAATCCGTGGCTGCGGTGAAAGAATATGCGCTTACCCAGAAAATTGCGGATCCGCTCTATACGCAAATATTCGTCCAGGGCAAGATCTGGTTCGTGCTCCTGATGGGTATCTATCCTGACTATGACGCTGCTGCTGACGCGATCGATCAGTGGTCTGCTGCACACGTGCAGAAGGAAACTCCCTGGATAAGAAGACTGGATTCTCTGCTGACCGCCATGGAGGGGGGCTCAAGTGATCGATAAGCAGGACTCGAATGCCCGTGCCAGGATACCATCTGTGGATAAGTTACTTGGTGCTGCTCTATTCCAGCATTTATTGAACCGGTTTGGCCGTGCTCAGCTGACTGAATCAATCAGGCGAGTTTTGTCAGACATTCGTGCTGATCTTGGAAACGGTGAGACGATACCTGAACCTGGTGAGATTCAGGAAAGAGTCGAAGCCGACCTGACTTCCCGACACAACGACAAGCTGAAGAGGGTTTTCAATCTTACCGGTACAGTGCTGCATACCAATCTGGGCAGAGCCATCCTGCCGGAGACAGCGATTGAAGCCATTGTCGCAACGGCTGGTAGCGCTACCAATCTGGAGTATGATCTGACTACCGGAGAGCGTGGCGACAGAGACAGCATTACGGAGGACCTGCTGCGTGAAATTACCGGAGCCGAAGCAGCCACACTGGTGAATAATAACGCAGCGGCGGTACTGCTGGTATTGAATACCCTGGCGCTGGACGGACAAGTGCCTGTATCAAGGGGGGAGCTGGTTGAGATCGGCGGATCCTTCCGGATCCCAGATATCATGAGTCGCGCAGGTTGTAAGCTGGTGGAGATTGGCACCACCAACCGTACCCACGCCAGGGACTATCGCAACGCTATTACTCCTGCAACAGCACTACTCATGAGAGTCCATACCAGTAATTACCGGGTCGAAGGATTTACGCAAACGGTGTCCGACAAAGAGGTAGCCGCTATTGCACATGAAAATGGATTACCTTTTGCAACAGATCTTGGCAGCGGCACTCTGGTTGATTTGAGAGCCTGGGGTCTACCCAGAGAACCAACTGTAACAGAAACCCTAAGCAATGGTGCTGATCTCGTAACATTTAGCGGAGACAAACTGTTGGGCGGTCCGCAGGCTGGTATCATTGTTGGCCGAGAGGAACTGGTCAGGCAAATTAAGGCCAATCCCCTAAAACGCGCGTTGCGAGTTGATAAGATGACCATCGCTGCAATTCATGCGGTATTAAAATTGTATCTGGATCCTGATAATTTAGCCAGGTCTCTCCCCTCTTTCAGGCTGTTGACACGTAAAATCGAAGAGATTATCCAGGTGAGTACGAATATCATACCCGCCCTGGAAGAAATATTTACCGGTCGCGCCGAAGTCAGCCTGGTTGATTGTACAAGCCAGATAGGGAGCGGATCCTTGCCGCTTGACCTGCTTCCAAGCAAGGCAATCTCAATTAGACCGGTTAATCGAAGCAAGGATGGGGAACAGCTCAGCCGCATATCTCACCAGTTGCGGCAACTCCCCGTACCGGTCATAGGACGTATTAAAAACGGTGCTATTATGCTGGATTTGCGCTGTCTGGAGGACGAGGCCACATTCATCAGTCAACTGCACCTGCTGAAAGCTGAATAACACGTATGATTATTGCAACGGCAGGACATGTCGACCACGGTAAAACTCTTCTGGTAAAAAAGCTGACCGGCATAGATACAGATCGACTGGCTGACGAGAAAACTCGGGGCCTGACAATCGATCTGGGGTTTGCCTATGAACAGATGGATGAAGAACACACGCTTGGTTTCGTCGATGTTCCGGGACATATCAAATTCATCAATAATATGCTTGCAGGGGTCAGTGCTATTGATCATGCATTACTCGTCATTGCTGCAGACGATGGACCTATGCCGCAAACCAGAGAACACCTGGACATACTGAATCTACTCGGTATAAACGCAGCTACAATCGCAATAACAAAAATTGACCGCGTATCGAAACACCGCGTCGATGAGGTCATTGCAGGAACAAGAGCGCTGGTCGAATCAACCGGCTTAAAGGACGCGCCCTGCTTCCCTGTTTCCGGAACTACCGGTGACGGGATTAAGGTTCTGAAAGATCACCTGGTTTCTGAATGCGAAAAGATGTCGGCGAAATCAGCCCCGGGAAATTTTCGTCTGGCGATTGATCGTTGCTTTACCATTAAGGGTTCAGGGCTGGTAGTAACCGGCTCCATCTTTTCCGGAGTGGTACACACAGGTGATGAATTGCTACTGTCACCCCAGAATATTCGGGTTCGGGTTCGCGGCATCCGAACACAGAACAAGATTTCAGATCAAGGCAGTAAAGGAGACAGGTGTGCAGTCAACATCACTGGTTCAGATCTTAATCGGGACCTGGTGCACCGCGGAAACTGGTTAATCGCACCTGAAATTTTCGCGCCTGTGATTCGGCTTGATGCCAGAATACAAGTTCTGGAAAGCGAAACCAAACCGCTTCGCCACTGGACTCCTGTCCATGTACATACCGGGGCAAATCACCTCACCGGACATGTGGCAATTCTGGAAGATCGCCAGATTGCCCCGGGCCATGACGGTTTAGTGCAGTTGGTTCTCAATACGCCGGTGAGCGTCTGTCACAACGACCGGCTGGTGCTGCGCGATCAGTCGGCAAGCCGAACCATCGGCGGGGGCGATGTGATAGATCCCTTTTCCCCCCGAAGGGGGCGTGCCAAAGCAGTCCGCTTGGCTCATTTAAAAGCAATGGAGTTACCGGATCCGGAGAGCAGCCTTACAGAACTCCTGAATATTCATACCGTGGGAGTGAATCTGACGAATTTCGGACTTGCCTGGAATCTCACTGAATCTGAACAGAAAATTCTCTACAGTCAACAGGTTTTTCGTCAGGTACAAATCGAATCTCCTGTTCAAAAAACACGAACGGGTTTCAACGAACTGGCCTGGCAGTCGCAAAAAGAACTAATCCTGACGGCGCTGAAAAGCTGGCATCAATTGCATTCAGAACAACTTGGACCAGGAGAAAAGCAACTGCTATCAAGTATGTCGGCCAGGCCCGGGATCGAGGTATTTCGCCAGATGCTGGCGGAGCTCCTAGAATCCAGGCAGATTGTCAAATCCGGTGCGCACCTGCATATCCCCGGTCATTCGGCCAGCCTGAATCCGACCGAGATGAGAACCTGGCAACTACTGGAACCTGTGTATCAATCGTCCGGTCTCAAGCCGCCGGTGATCCACGAGCTGTCAGCAAAAACGAAAATACCGGTCAAACAGCTGGAACAATTCATGAAACGGGCTACCCAGCTGGGGCTATTAACGAGAGTGGTCAAGAATCGGTACTTTCTGCCGCAATCGGTATCGGAACTAGCCCGACTGGTAACCGATCTGGCTGCTCGCCAGGCAGATGGCTTTTTCACCGCTTCGGAATACCGAGACGTAACCGGGATCGGCAGAAATCTCGCTATCGAAGTACTCGAGTATTTCGATGGTGCTGGTCTAACCCAGCGTCAGGGAGACAAGAGGCGCCTGTTAAGACAATAGTTTCAAGTATCTTTATGCAGGGCTAACAGAGGGAAAAGGAGAATCAATATGAAATCATTCAACGGAAAAGTCGCCGCAATCACGGGCGCTGGATCAGGTATGGGAAGAGCACTCTCGGTGCAACTCGCCAGGATGAATTGCGCGGTTGCCATCAGTGATGTCGTCGATGAAACCCTGCAGGAAACCGAGGCTTTACTACAAGGCTATGATGTGAAAGTGACTCGGCATGTAATCGATGTTGCTGATAAAAATGCGATGCAACAGTTCGCTACGGATGTGAACTCAGCCCACGGGGGGATCAACCTGATTTTCAATAATGCTGGTGTGTCTGTGACCGATACCGCTGAACACATGAGCTATGAGGACTTCGAATGGCTGATGAATATCAATTTCTGGGGAGTTGTGCATGGCACCAGAGCATTTCTGCCTTTTCTGCAACAGGCAGATGAAGCGCACATCGTGAACACCTCCAGCATCTTCGGCATCCTGGCTTTCCCCAGCCAGTCTGCATATAACGCTTCAAAATTTGCTGTGCGTGGCTATACAGAAGCACTGCGGCAGGAATTGGCAGACACGAACATCGGAGTTAGCTGTGTTCATCCGGGCGGAGTTAAAACGAATATCGTTAAAACATCCAGATATACGCCCACAGATAATGAAGCGCCAACCAAAGAAGAATTTGCAGAAACTTTCGAACAACTGGCCGCATTAACATCTGATGAAGCAGCACTGGAAATATTGCGCGGCGTACAAAAAAATAAAGCCCGCATTCTTGTGGGTAAGGATGCCAGACTGCTAACTATGATATCCAGAATAGCACCAGTCAACTATCCCAGAGTTCTGTCTCTGATGGGCAGTGACTTCGCGGATGCTGGCAGCGGCACAAATTCATGACCAGATCAAGACCGGAACAGGATGAGACAATGACGGAAGGTATAAACAGTACACTGGTCACTGAGTGGTTGATTGCTCATGTGCCCGGAATCGTTAGCCCTGTTGAATTCACACTCATAGCTGGCGGGCACTCAAACCTGACGTTTCAGTGCACCGACAACAAACAGCAGCACTACGTCCTGAGAAGACCGCCACTGGGTCACGTGCTGGAGAGCGCCCATGATATGGGTAGAGAATACAAAATCATCTCTGCGCTGACTGATACCGATGTTCCGGTTGCACACACTTTTGGTCTGTGCACCGATCCTGCAGTCAACGGTGCACCATTTTATGTTATGCAATACGTGGAGGGTTTAGTACCACATGATTCCGTCGTTGGGGATACAATTCCCCTCCCGGAACGCAATGGGATTGGACTTCATATAATCGATATTCTGTCACGATTGCATAGAATTGACCCGGACAATGTCGGTCTGGGTGATCTGGGTCGCAAGGAAGCTTATCTTGCTCGTCAGCTAAAACGATGGACGAAACAATGGGAAGCATCCAAAACTCACGAAGTCCCCGAAATGGAAGAGAGCAGCCGAATTCTTACGGAACGCATGCCGGAACAAATTGGCGCTACAATCGTGCATGGGGATTATCGGATCGGCAACATGATCGTAAAGCAGGGTAAAATCCAGGCCATACTTGATTGGGAATTATGCACGCTTGGCGATCCACTGGCTGATTTCGGTTATCTTCTGAATTCCTGGATGTCGGCAGATGAAGTCGATCGGGGTCCTGGTGACCAGGCCGCGATTGCAGCCGGTGGCTTCCCGGACAGAGATGAAATCTGCACGATATATGAACAGAATACCGGTAGAGATTTGCAGGATATTGATTATTACCGCGCATTCTCGCACTGGCGACTAGCAGCGATTGGTCAGGGTGTATATAAAAGATATCTGGTCGGTGCCATGGGTAAAGATCGAGACGTTGATCTGGATCGCCAGAAAGATGGCGTGCGGAAACGAGCCCAGGCTGCTTTATCCTTTCTCACCGACTGAATATGCTGCCAGGACCAGAAATCATGTCCCCGTTCAAAGTCATTTTGTTCGATCTGGGTGGTGTGTTGGTTGAACTTACCGGCGTGCCCACCATGCATCAATGGAGCAACCATCGATACGATGACGATGAATTATGGTCCTACTGGTTACGCTCCGATGCTGTGAGATCGTTTGAAACCGGCAAAATAAGTGCATCCCGTTTTGCAGATCAGATCATCGAAGAAATGGCGCTGCCCATCAACAAAAAGGAATTTCTGGACAAATTTACCCGGTGGCCGAAAGGCTTGTTTCCCGGTGCGTCCGATTTGCTTACTAATCTGCGAAAATCCTTCACCCTGGCCTGCCTTTCAAACACCAACGAATTACACTGGCCCAGGCTGATGCATGAGATGGGATTGCACGACCTTCTGGATCATCACTATTCGTCCCACAAGCTGGGTATGCTCAAACCGGATCTGGATGTCTTTCAACATGTTGTGGATGAACTGGCGTGCAAACCCGCTGCCATCCTGTTCCTGGATGACAACATCATCAATGTGCGTAGCGCACAAAAAGTCGGCATGGAAGCTTACTGTGTCAAAGGAATGGGAGAAGTCACTGAACAACTCACGGCACTTGATCTTGCTGCCCATCCGCGTTCTTCATAATTGCAATTACATCGGCAATGCCTATGAAACATGCCACTGACAATGCATTGGATCAGCTGAAGGTCCGAATGACCTGTCATGATTTTACCAGCTTCCAGCTGATAACCACGACCATCGTCTCAAGCATAAACCCGGCCAGCAATACCCAGGTTGCTGTAACATGATTCAGGTAATTCAGCGACAGCAGGACGCTGGCAATCACATAGATACCTGCAACACGAAGAATTCCTCCGAAAGCCATACCGGAAGTCCTACGATGATGCATCAATAGTCCGTGAAAGTAATTCCTGAGCACAATAATCCCTGGCAACAGGCACATCACCAGGATCACATCGACTGACCGGGATAGCACTTCTCCCTTCACACCGATCAAACCAGATAGAACTAATTGACTGAGGGGGGTGGCAGCCACCAGTAACATCATCACCGTCAAAGACGCAGCAACCAGGAACATAAATAGCTGTTTTGTCTTCAGATCATCATCGCCAAAGGTAACAAAAAAATGTCTGAATTGATTTGCAGCACTCTGAAAAAGAAAGCTGAAATCAAACCCGACTCGAAGTGCCGCAATACTCACCAGCGCACCAGGGGTTCGCCCCATCAGCGCATACAGCACCGGTCGGCTGATCGCGAACATCACGCCGGTAGTTGTAACCGGTATAAAAAAACGCAGCAACTCAATAAAAGTTACCTCTTCCGTCAGGACCTTTTCCGGCATCTGATAGAAGCGTTTCCTGGTCACATATAGCGCCGCAAGATGTATGACGGCACCAGATATCTGTGCGCCCATCAGAGCTTCGACCGGTCGCCAGCCAAGATTGAATCCAGACACCAGCACCAGAATCACAGAAATCAGATAAATAACATTCAGAATGGTAACCCAGCCCGTCAATTGCGATTGCACCAGTAAGCCGAGCAGATACTGGCGGATGCCATGCAGAATGATCAATGGACACAGGTAAACCAGATACTCAAATAATCGGCCCAGGATTTCATCATCAATACTGTATACATAGCTCAATAACCAGCGTCCTGCTGGTGCTGTCACAAGCACCAGAAACAGCATCGTGATAACCGCACAGGCCAGCATCACAAACTGGAACGTTTTCCGCTGTGCCTGAGCTGAACGCGCAAACACATTGCTAAGTTGTGAGACAAAATTCAGGGTTGCCCTGAATGGACCGAAGGTCCCCATGGCTAAAGCAAATACGGCCAGTTCCGTCACCGCATCCGGGTATCTGGCCAGGGCACCATTCTGAAATTGTCCAGACAGTACCATAGCTACTCCGGTGAGCGCTAAGGGCCAATAAAAACGCCAGTATTGGAACAGTGAAGATTTCAGAGTCAGGTTCCTGATTATTAGTCACCGTACAGTTACACCCTCATGGAAGCCGACCACAGAGACCAGCCACGCTCACACAGGGACAAATCAGCCTATCACAGAGTCGAACCCGACGGGCATCTTCAAACCGGTTATTTTCCCATCAGGCGCTACTTATGATGTTGCTACTTGTCCCGCCATCAGGCTTGTCCTATATTTAAACAGGCATATAGTGGCTCCTGCATCAGACATAGATGCATAGCCTCAGAAATTAACCCCTGGAGTAAATGCGATTATGACAGAGCCTGCTTTGTACGCGGTACGCGACAGCTTGCTCTGAACACGGCAACTGAAGCACCTGGAAGCACCCACTGTATCGAAGGATGGTCTGCAACATGCCCGGCAAAACGCTGTTCGACAAAATCTGGGATCAACATGTGATCGCTGAACTGGCCGGTGGTTACCAGTTAATCCACGTCGATCGACATTTGCTGCACGATCTTTCCGGCCCCGGCTCCCTGCGCGCAATTCAGATGAGAAGCCTTACCGTTCGTAACCCGGAACTTTGCTGGGCCACACCGGATCATTGTGTTTCAACCGATACACACCGGGTTGATGCGTCAACCGACACGGGTGCCCGTCTCATTCCAGTCCTGCGCTCGCAGTGTAATGCAGAAGGTATAAGGCTTTTCGATATCAACGATGCTGAGCAGGGAATAGTCCATGTGATCGGTCCCGAATTGGGTCTATCCCTGCCAGGCACGACCATCGTCTGTGGCGACAGTCATACCTGTACCCACGGTGGCTTAGGGGCACTGGCATGGGGCATTGGCTCGAGTGAACTGAACCACGTACTGGCAACGCAAACACTCATCGAGAAAAAGCCGAAACGGCTTCGGGTGGTTTTTTCCGGGAAGAAAAATACATCTGCCACTGCCAAGGACATGATACTTGCTCTGATCGGCCGTTTCGGCGCAGACCTGGGTGTTGGATATGCGGTGGAGTATGCCGGTACCCTGGTCGAATCGCTGAGCATTGAGGAACGCATGACCATCTGCAATCTATCCATCGAGATGGGCGCAAAAATAGGCCAGGTGGCGCCGGACGATACCACCATTCAATATCTGGCGGGACGCCAATTTGCACCCACAGGGAAAAACCTGGATCTGGCCATCAAGTCATGGAGTCATCTACCCAGCGACGCTGATGCAAACTTTGACAAAGAAGTCTCTATGGATATTTCCGCATTGGCACCGCAAATAACCTGGGGAATCAGCCCGGCTCACACCATCGCCATCGACGCACAAATTCCGGACCCGGCAGTGGCGCCCAATGCCGCAGTTCGCGACGGATACCAGAATGCCCTCGACTATATGGATCTAACACCCAATACGCCAATCCTGGGATTACCGGTACAACGCGTCTTCATTGGTTCCTGCACGAACAGCCGCTTGCGTGATCTGCAGTCTGCTGCGGCTTTGCTCAGGGGTCGGACAGTCGCACCGGAGGTAACTGCCTGGGTAGTGCCCGGTTCTCAAAAAGTAAAACGAGAAGCAGAAGCACTGGGATTACATCAGCAGTTCCGAAATGCCGGATTTGACTGGCGAGAACCGGGCTGTTCCATGTGTCTGGCAACCAACGGTGATACTGTCGAAGCAGGTACCCGATGCGTGTCTACATCGAATCGAAATTTTATCGGACGTCAGGGACCCGGTGCGCGCACTCACCTGACCAGTCCCGTCACCGCAGCGGCCGCCGCACTGACTGGTAAAATCACCGATCCAAGAACCCTTTGAGGAGTGCCAGCAGGCCATGGAAGCATTTAACAAACTGGTTAGCAAAGCCGCACCGTTTCTCTATCCCAATGTGGATACCGACATCATCACACCAATGAATCGATTGATGCAACGAGGTGATAAGCCGCTTTCCTACTATGCCTTTGAACATTATCGTTACATCGGTGGGAATGCTGATGCAAATCCGCCAGATCCTGATTTCTGCCTGAATCAGCCGGAATATGAAGAGGCAGCGATTATGATCACCGGTGAGAATTTCGGCTGCGGCAGTTCCAGGGAAACGGCACCAGCGGCCATGTACGAACTCGGCATACGGTGTGTTATGGGTGAAAGTTTTGGTGAGATATTCTTCAATAACTGTTTTCAACGAGGTTTGCTGCCCATTCGGCTATCCGGGGAACTGATCAAGGATCTGGCAGCTCAAACCACAGAGGGAGAATTCACCGTCGACTTAAAATCTCAACAGATCCTGTCACCACGCCAGCAAGTGATTTCATTTGATATAAACCCGCTGCGAAAGGCATCACTCCTGCAAGGCCTGGATGATATTGGTCTGACCTTGCAGCAAGAGGATAAGATCGCTGCATTCCAGGCCAGGGACCGCCTGCAACGACCATGGATTTATCCATCACCCGGAGTAACCAACGCATGAAAAAAGTCGTGGTAATACCAGGCGATGATGCTGCCCCGGAAGCCATACACCCGGCAGTTGAACTGATCAGTTCACTTGATGTTGCGATCGAATGGCTGTATCCCGAGGTAGGCGAAAAAGCGATCCAGTCCAGCGGTACTGCCTTCCCTGATGCGACCAGGGCGATGATTGACGCGGCTGACACGACTTTCTTTGGCGCCACCTCCGGTAGCAGTACTGCTGCCCTATTCTATCTGCGCTGGGGTAAGCAAACTTACGCGAATGTTCGGCCCTGCCGATATCTGCAAGGCGCGATTACACCATTGAATAACTCGGCAGGCATCGATTTCGTGATCGTCCGGGAAAATCTGGAAGACCTGTATATGGGCCTGGAAGGCTCACTCGATGAACTTGCTCCTCTCGAACTGACCAGCCGTACGGCCCGCAAACCAGTCAGCGAGCTGGACGCGGGGCGATATGCTATCAAAGTAATTACGGAAGCAGCTACCAGGCGAGTTATTGAATTTGCATTTGAACTGGCGCGCCGGCGCAACGGCAGGAAAAAAGTGACCTGCTCTTCCAAATACAATATGTTGCCAGGGACGGACGGTTATTTTCGTGACATTGCGGCCGAGATTGCCGGTAACTACCCTGACATCGAATTTGACTCGTTCATTATCGATGACTTTGCCTGCCGTATGATCACTCACCCGCACTCGTTCGATGTAGTCGTGATGCCGAATCTGTATGGTGATATCATGTCCGATGCAGCCGCCGGTCTGGTAGGCGGACTGGGCATGGCTGCCAGTGGGTGTTACGGAGCAGACTACGCCTATTTTGAATCCGCCCACGGTACTGCTCCGGATATTGCCGGACAAAACATCATCAATCCAACAGCAACCCTGCTGTCGGGTTGCATGATGCTGCGCCATCTGGGATTTAATCAGGCAGCAGAACAACTCGATACCGCAATCACCAGAACCTATCTGGATGGTGCTTCCCTCACACCTGATCAGGGTGGTACTGCAACCACTACCGAATTCTGCCATGCAGTGAAAAATTATCTGTATTCCTGATCCCGAAAAAAGCGCTACAGCCGTATAAAATCAAGGCCTCAGCCCCACGGTAAGATTCCCTGTGACCTAGGTCATGGACAGATTCGCTGATAATCATTACAAAGTACCAGACAACGCTTTAACGCTGCCATAGAAATGTCCTACAGGGAGGTTAGGTTGTGACATTTTGTGTCCGGATTGAAATGATCCACTCCAGGCGACGAAACAGCCCGAAAGTTTCTCGATGGGAATTATCTGGCCTACAAAAGCGGTGTCTCTTCTCTTTCCGGAATCACTCAACGCACACTCAGCTCATAAACCACCTGATTTTTGTGGTTTCACTTCTGGATAGCGTGAGGAGATCCAATAACTTGTTCTAAAGAAAATGATTGTATGGAAGCAACTTTACCTGGTTACCTGAACTGGATGCAGATTCCACCCCCTGGTGGGAAACCATTGGCCGTCTCAAAGCTGGTGAAACAAGCGGTATTAT
>CAZNFE010000007.1:0-20874 GCA_964571945.1 uncultured Pseudomonadales bacterium | reverse complement strand
CCTGCTGGTGCAAAGAACCACGGCTGACAGGCTTACGGAATAATCGAACTAACTAACCTTAATCTGACATTAGACATAACGATTCCTGGCTATGCAGGGAATCGCGGCACTGCGGAGTTCTTGCCCGAGACACGCTGTGAATACGTCCTTGAGTGTTTCCGATACATTTACTCGTGTCCATTCACTTGTAGCGAATTCGATTTCGACAAGTCACCCTTCGTATGCCTTGAGATATGGACTAACCAGAGTAAATAGCTTAAATTCGCAAAATCCTGGGACCACACCCGTGTCAATTGCCGCTTGATAAGACACATGACACGAGAAAAGTCTAACGCTATGCCAAAAAACAAGAACAAAAAATACCGCGCTTTTATCAGCTACTGTCATGCCGATGCACGCATCGTCAAGTGGTTGCATCAGGCATTGGAAACCTTTCGTCTCCCCAGGCGCCTGATTGGACAAACGAGCCCGAGTGGAGAGGTGATTCCAGAACGGGTACAGCCGATATTCCGGGACAGGGACGAGCTTGCCAGTGCCGCCCATTTATCCAGCGCCGTTATAGAAGCACTGGCACAATCTGCTGCACTCATTGTTGTATGCTCCAGAAAAGCGGCTTTGTCCGGATGGGTGAATCAGGAAATACTCGAATTTAAGCGATTGGGTGGAGAAAGTGAGATTTATTGCGTCATTGTGGATGGGATACCAGGATCTTCTTACGAAGACGAGTGTTTTCCCCCCGCATTAGTCCAAGGTGGAGTGGAACCGTTAGCTGCGGATTTGCGATCGGGAGGTGATGGCCGCAGAGGCACATGTCGGAAACTCATCGCCGGTATTCTTGGCATCAGTCTCGATGATCTGGTGATGCGTGATCAAAGACGCCGTTTGCGACAAATGTTATTTGTCACCAGTGGTGCTCTCATTAGTACGATTTTCATGACTTCATTAGCTGTTAATGCTTATTTCTCCAAACAGGAGGCGGAACGATCACGCAACCAGGCAGAAGAACTCATCGGTTTTATGCTCGGTGAACTGCGCCAGAAACTTGAACCCATCGGTAAATTGGAAGTGCTGGATTCGGTCGCTAATAAGGCCATGGATTATTTTGCATCTGTCGGAATAGATCAGATGACCGACGACATTCGAATGAAGAGAAGCATTGCCCTGCGGCAAATCGGTGAAGTCCGCATGTTTGAAGGCAATCTAGAAGAAAGCCTGAAAGCCTTTAGTGAATCGTTGGTACTGGCGCGTGAACTGGCGTCGAACAAGCCGGATGATACGGAAATTCACTTTGAATTGGGACAGATTCAATTCTGGACTGGTTATTTGCATTGGCAAAAAAAGGAATACAAGCCTGCTGAAACACTCTTTAACGAGTATCTTGATACGGCCAACTACCTGATCCGGATAGATGGTCCTGATCCAAAATGGCGTACCGAAAAAGCCTATGCCTATCTGAATCTCGGTAGTCTTTTTTCTCGTCAAAAATTGCATGCCAGTGCGCAGGAAAACTTTAATAGTGCAATCCTGCAATTCGAAGCTTTATCGGCAGAGTTTCCGGATAACAGGGAGTACCAGACCGAACTTGCCAATTGCTATTCCTGGATGGGTGGCGAACTTCGGGAATCCGGTGACGTGATTGCTGCTATTGAAGTTTTTGAGCGCCATTTGAAGATGCTCGAAGATTTACAAGGTGATGGAACGAACAAGGTTCTGGCAGCACTACTTGCCGAAGGCACACATTTTCTTGCGGATCTCTATTTGATGACCGCTGATTTGGATAGCGCCGAAGAAGTTATTCTCCGTGGCAAACAACTGTACGTTGAGCTTACCGGTATAGATCCGGAGAATATGCGCTGGCAACGGGGTTATGCCATGTCTCTGCTGTTCGAAGCTAGAATGCGTCGAGCGAGGAATAACCTGCCATTAGCCACTCGTGCAATTGAACATGCGAAAAAGATAATACGAGACGTCGCCGAAAGAACAGATATTGAATCATACCGAATAGATGATGTCGCTATTATAGGGAATGACTACGCACAAATTATGCTGGCTAACAACAGATTCGATGTTGCGGAAACTGCACTAAGGGAGATAATTGATCTGTTGCATGGTACGGACTCGTATGAACTGGCAAGGGCCTATTTGACGCTGGGTACCATCATTGAGCATCGGTCTGAGCTAACTACTGCGGCAGAGATGTGGACCGAGTCAAAGAAGATGGTTGTGAAGCTCAGAAACACCAGCAATCAATTGAATCTTACTGCGCTGCTGGCAGAGCTGTTTATGCATACCGGCGAGCAAGATAAAGCGATGCGCCTGGTTGCGGATCTGCAGCGACTAGGATATAAAGGCGGCGTTATCGATCTGGCTAACAAGCTGTAGCCATATTTACCGATAAGACCAATCTCCAATAAGATGACAATCGGTACCCTGATCCAACACCGATCAGTCATTCACTAACCAATCAAGAAGGAGCAAAAAATGCCCCCGACATCCAAACCTGGCTGGAAAGTTAAGCTCGATATTGTGACCCAGGCAACCACCGGCTATACGCGAAGTGGTACGTTAAATTACTGGTACAAGTACACTGGCGGTAATACCTCCGCCGATAATGGCGATATCGAGATTAATGCAAGCAATCGTTCAAGCGGTGGGATTACGTTTGAAGTATCTTTGCAAGGCCACAGCAATGGAGCATACAACATCAAGAGCGGTGATCTGAAAAACAGCTCCACAGATATTACGATCCCCCATCCCGGTGGTAACAAGCTAACGATTACGGATACCGAGCAAACCAATAATGAAACAGTTAACTATGGTGTGACGGTCAATCCGAAGAATGCGACCACTCCGGATATCGTTTGTGATCCGTCCATCAAACATACCTGGTGAAGTAAAAGGCAGATTTGCGCAGATTATTTTTTCCCGATGGCAGCAGCCAATGCTGGTGCTGCTTTCTCCGCAGATCTGCCAATTACATAGCCGCCCAGCCCAATCTGTACCAATAACATAAATTGATCGGCAAATTTTTCTTCAAGGGTAATGATTCCCAGGGAATGAAGCACAATTATCGCCAGCAAGGTCAACAGGATAATCGGCCGCCAACTCCTGGCAATCCATGAATCGGTTGTGGATTCCCTACGGACCTATCTGTTTGTTTTTTGGTTTATGTTCGAATACTCTCAAAGCAACTTCGGATATTTAAGCGGGAGGTGGGTGTGAAAGCCGGTAAATCGAGTGTCATACTTGTTGTTGTTATTTTATTTGCCGTGGTCGTGTATTTCTACCAGCGCAGCGGTGCTGTCACGAGCACAAAAATCGTTTCCATTGCCTCGGGTGATCTGCAGGGGACTATGAATCCGAAAACCGGCATTGCGTCTTTCAAAGGCATTCCGTATGCCGCACCGCCTGTTGAGCTTCTGAGATGGGCTCCGCCTGCCCCTGCGGTGTTCTGGAAAGGAGTCCGACAGGCAGATGCACATGGTCCAATGTGTGTCCAAACCGTTGGTGGAGAAGGACCATTTCTTGATTTGATGATGGATGGAGTCGGCCTCGCTACATGGAAAAAATGGATATTTAAGGGGCTAGCCACTTTCATGGTCGGGGGCGATGTGAGTGAAGACTGCCTGACACTGGCGGTGTGGGGGCCTGCAGATTCAGGAGCGTCGGACGCAGATCCTCACCCGGTTATGGTCTGGTTTCATGGCGGTGCCCACAAGTTCGGTGCTGGCGATACTGCCCAGTACGATGCAACGAAACTCGCACAGCGGGGCGTCGTTGTCGTATCTGTCAACTATCGTCTGGGCGTATTGGGATTTATGGCACACCCGGAACTCACAGCAGAATCAACCCGGCATAGCTCAGGCAACTATGGGACGCTGGATCAGATCTATGCACTCCGCTGGGTGAAGGAAAATATCCATGCATTTGGCGGTGATCCTGATAATGTGACCATCTTCGGCGAATCAGCCGGTGCACATTCGGTCGGACAGATCATGGCCTCTCCGCTAAGCACAGGACTTTTTCAACGCGCTATTGCCCAGAGCGGTATTGGTACGCATCAGGTCGCCACCCTGCAACAGGGAGAAAGAGCCGGCATGCTTCTCGCCAGCAAACTCGGGATAACAGGTGAAAAACAGATAACCGCAATGCGGGCTATGCCAGCAGAAGAAATCAACGCCATATTTTCTATTGAGCCGGAACTGGATGTGTTATCACATCCGGTCGTCGATGGCTGGGTATTGCCACAATCAACTGCGGCGATATTCGCAGCCGGGAAACAAGCTCCGGTTCCATTTATGATCGGTACCAATGCAGATGAGGGTACTTTGCTGGCTCCACTGGTTGGTTCACCATTTGAGAATCGCCTGCCTGGACCGAAAACGGCAGGGCAATACCACGATCTGATACTTGATGAATATCCTGAAAATGGTGAACGAATATTCGCACTCTATCCGGCAGATACGGATGCTGAAGTTCCCGCTGCTGTAAGTGCGCTGTTTGGTGATCACCTGTTTGGCATGCAGGCATGGTATGCCGCAGCTTTACAAAGCAAACTTGGCCAGCCCACCTACGTCTATTTCCTGACCAGAATATCCCCGTCAGTCAGTCAGTGGGCTGGTGCCTATCACGGCT
Organism: uncultured Pseudomonadales bacterium; assembly: GCA_964571945.1. Classification (GTDB taxonomy): domain Bacteria; phylum Pseudomonadota; class Gammaproteobacteria; order Pseudomonadales; family Azotimanducaceae; genus JASJXV01. The sequence continues at coordinate 16,239 of CAZNFE010000007.1, read as the reverse complement.
CAGATATTCAATTCGTGTTTGGAAACTTCTTCCCATTATTCCCCAGGAATGATTACGATGATGCCTTGTCGGACCAGGTTATTGGTTACTGGACCCAGTTCGCCAGAACAGGAGATCCAAACCACCAGGGCTGGCCGGAGTGGAGTACCTTTGATGCATTAAATCCTCAGGAGATGGAGCTGGGGAGGAGAGTTGGTATGCGACCGGTAGCAAGAAGAGAGAAATATGAACTGCTTGTGACTGCCATGGCGAGACTGTTATAGGGAAATGAATCTTCAGGAGTAATTGATGCGGCTGTTGTGCTTATTACTGTTGTGTTGGGCAGAAAGCGTACTCGCAATCGAGTACCAGCACGGCACGTCTTACATTGAACCGCTGAAATATCCGCCGGGTTTTACTCATTTTGCCTACACAAATCCGGATGCGCCGAAAGGTGGTACGATCCGATTTCCAGAGCTGGGCACTTTCGACAGTTTCAACAACATGATTGATAAGGGGCGTGTCCCGGAGGGATACAATTTTCTTGGTGTCAGAAATCTGGTCTATGATCGCTTGCTGGAACCTGCAATTGATGAGAATGCCAGCTTCTATGGACGACTTGCAGATGGTGTATGGATTGCAGACGACTATCGTCAAGTAGCTTTTCGTCTGCGCAAAGGGGCCTATTGGCACGACGGCGTACCTATTACTGCAGCGGATGTGATCTTTACCTTCGAAACGTATCAGAAAGTCGGTTCTGCAGGTATACGTACCGCATTGCTTGAACTGGAAAAGATCGAGCAGATTGGAGAGAGAGAAGTCCTTTTTACGGTCAAAGCCAGTGCTGAAGCCAACCCCACTCTCCCGTTTGCAATTGGTACTTTCCCCATCCTGCCGAAGCACTACTGGGAGTCTCGGGACATTACCAAAACCACCCTGGAACCACCGTTGGGAAGTGGACCCTACAAAATGGGTGAAATGTCCCTGGGTCGCTACTTGATTCTACAACGGGTTGATTCGTACTGGGGGAAGGATATTGCAGTTAATAAAGGGCGCTACAACTTTGACCGGATAAAGTGTGACTATTTTCGAGATGAGGACATCATGCTGGAAGCAGTCAAAGGGGATGTGATAGATATAAGGAACGAATCTGTTTCAAAAGCGTGGGTTACCGAATATGAGTTTCCGGCTGTCAAGGCTGGCTACTTCAAAAAGGACTTGATACACCTGGACAGGCCCTGGGGAATGTGGTGGCCGATACTGTGGAACCTCGATCGGGAACGGTTCCAGGACATAAGAGTGCGAGAAGCCCTGTGGCTGTTGTACGACTTCCCCTGGGAAAACCGTGTGATCCTGTTTGGGTTCTACAAACAGGCGGATAGCTTCTTCTTCAATTCGGCCATGGCACAGAGCGGCCTGCCTTCGGAAGACGAGCTGAAGTTGCTGGAACCCTGGCGTGGCAAGATACCGGAACGGGTATTCACAAACGAGTGGCGTGCGCCAGCTTCCTCCGGATATGGTTACAATCGGGAGAATGTGAAGCGAGCTCTGGCGTTGTTCAAGCAGGCTGGTTGGGAGGTGAAAAAAGGCCGCATGCGTAACGTGAAAACAGGCGAGCAATTCAAGATCGAATTTATCTTTGTCTCACCCATGTTGATGCGCAGCAAAATGCCCTATATAGACACCCTTAATCGAATTGGTATTCAGACAACAGCCAGGTCTCCTGAGGTATCCAACTGGTTGTATCGTATGCGTAATGGCATATTCGATGCCGGTGCTGATCTGTATATTCCGGGGAATACACCTGGACTGGCACTGCGCAATCGTTTTAGTACCGCTGCTGCGAATCAACCGTATGCCCAGAACTGGGCAAGAATTCGCAATCCTGCGGTGGACTCACTGATAGATCGGGTATTGGCTGCGCGCAAGACCGATGAATTTTACGCGGCGACCAGGGCACTTGACCGGGTGCTGCTCTGGAATTTCTATTTTCTCCCCGGACAGGCTCAGCCGGGATATCGACTGGTGTACTGGGACAAATTTGGACAACCTCTGTTACAGGCGCCATTACAGCGCCCGGCCTGGTTGGATACCTGGTGGTGGGATCCTGAAAAAGCTGATCGAATACATGAAGGTATGCGTAATCTAATGGACAAACGCTAATGGGACGCTATCTCTTAAAGCGACTCTTGCTGCTTGTCCCGACCTTGTTCGGCATCATGCTGATCAATTTTATCATCGTCCAATTTGCTCCTGGCGGTCCGGTAGAGCAGATTATTGCGCAGGTAACCACAGGTACCATGTCGTCTACCTCGGGTATCAGTGGTGGCGGGGATGCTGGTGTACAGAATTCATCCGTCGATGCAGGTGCGAGCGGTCCGAAACTGGGTAGTTATGGACTGGATCCTGAGTTAATCGCGGATCTGCAGCGTCAATTTGGATTCGACAAGCCACCGCACGAGAGATTTCTGCGCATGCTGGGCAACTATATACAACTTGATTTTGGTACCAGCTTTTATCAGGACAGACCGGTAATCGATCTGATCATTGAGCGGATGCCCGTCTCCATTTCACTGGGCTTCTGGTCCATACTCATTATTTATGGTATCTCGATACCACTGGGCATCGCCAAGGCCGTGCGTGACGGTAGCCGATTCGATATCTGGACCAGTTCGATTATTTTTGTCGGGTATGCCATTCCCGGGTTCCTGTTTGCGGTGTTGCTGATCGTTCTCTTTGCCGGAGGTAACTATCTGGATCTGTTTCCACTCAGGGGACTGGTTTCCTCCAATTGGCAGTCATTAGGCTGGTGGGATCGAATCACCGATTACTTGTGGCACATGGTGCTGCCGGTCAGTGCACTTACCGTCGGCGGTTTTGCTACCCTGACCATGTTGACCAAGAATTCATTTCTTGAGGAAATAGGGAAACAGTTCGTGTTAACTGCACGCGCAAAAGGATTAACCCAGGGGCGCGTATTGTATGGTCATGTATTCCGCAATGCGATGCTAATCGTTATCGCTGGTTTCCCGGCGGCGTTCATTGGCATATTCTTTACCGGGTCACTATTGATTGAAGTGATCTTCTCTCTTGACGGCATGGGCTTGCTCAGCTACGAGGCTGTTATCAAGCGCGACTATCCTATCCTGTTCGGAACCATGTTCTGTTTTACACTGATGGGCCTGGTGATGCACCTCATTGCAGACATAACCTACGTGCTGGTCGACCCTCGGATCGATTTTGAATCGAGAGAAGCCTGATGAATCCGATCACGCAAAGACGCATTGATCAATTTAAAGCGAATCGGCGCGGTTACTATTCTCTGTGGTTATTCCTGCTATTGTTCATATTGTCACTGTTTGCTGAATTTATCGCCAATAACAGACCTATCGTCCTGAAGCTTGGAGATGACTACTTATTCCCTGTATTTGAGTATTACACCGAAGCTGAACTGGGTGGTGAGCTGCCGACAGAAGCTCAATACTGGGAACCTTATGTACAGCAGTTGGTGAAAGACTCAGGGGGTTGGATGCTCTGGCCACCGATACGCTACAATTACAAGACGGCCGATCTTTATCTCGAGTCAGCCGCTCCGGCTGCACCATCGTACAGACACTGGCTGGGTACCGATGATGGTGGTAAGGATACGCTGGCCAGATTGATTTACGGTTTTCGTCTGTCGGTGTTATTTGGTATTTCGCTCACCATATTGAGTGCTATGCTGGGTGTGATGGTAGGCGCCATGCAAGGATACCACGGCGGCTTGATCGATCTCATTGGCCAGCGAATGGTCGAGGTATGGGCCGGTCTGCCAATTTTGTTGTTACTGATTATCCTCGCCAGCGTGGTTGAACCGAATGTATTCTGGCTGTTAGGTATTTTGACTATCTTCAGCTGGATTCCATTGGTGAGCGTGGTTCGTGCTGAGGTATTGCGAACCCGGAATTTTGAGTATGTACGATCTGCCCGGGCTCTGGGAGCTGGCAATTTGTATATTCTCAGACGTCACGTGATGCCAAATGCCATGGTTGCCACACTGACTTTCCTGCCCTTTATATTAAGTGGTGCAGTAACCACCCTTACAGCACTGGATTTTCTCGGCTTCGGTCTTCCTGCTGGTGCTCCTTCCCTGGGCGAACTACTGGCTCAGGGCAAAGCCAACCTGCAAGCGCCCTGGTTGGGTCTGACCGGCTTTTTTACGCTGGGCATTATGTTGACGCTGTTAATCTTTGTGGGTGAAGCGGTACGAGATGCACTTGATCCGAGAAGAATCATGGCGGCGACACCGGCGGCGTTGCCATTGGCAACCACTGATCCCGAGGCAGCTAACTGATATACAGGCTCTCATCAGTTGCTTGATTTTATCCTGCAATGGCCTATGCTTGATTGCTTTACGGGAGAACACGATGCCACACCTGCAACATAACAATGCAGCACTCTATTACGAAGATCTGGGTGAAGGCCCCCCGATCATCACTACGCATGGCGTCAATGAAAACACTTTATACTGGAGCCTGCCCGGAGTAACCGATCGGCTTGTACAGGCGGGTTACCGGGTTATCTCGACCGATATGCGTGCCCATGGACGAACCATTTCTACGGCTGATCCCAAAGGATACGACGTAACAACCATAGGTGATGACTTCCAGGCGATCGCTGATCATCTGGGAATTGATCGTTTTCACTTGCTCACGCATGCCACCGGCGGCATGGCAGGCGTTGACTACGCCATCCGTCATCACGAGCGTTTGCTAAGCCTGATGTCAACGGACACGGGATCGGCAACGGCTCCCACCCCGGAATCAGCGGAAGCGACCGATCCGGATCAGGCGTTTGCGCGCATCGATCCGGCTACTCATCCTTTGCTGGCAGAGATGATCGCCGGGCAAAAAGCGCAGGATCCCAATGAAAGGCTGGTCCTGCCGCGAGTTCCCATGCTGGATCATGTATTTCTGAATCGTATTCACACCGCGATTTATCCCGAAGCTGCGTACGCGCAGCTTGATTGTTTGCTGGGTCTGTCCAAACCGGATCAAATGGTTGAATTCATGTCATCGTTTTATGACGATCCTGATCCGAAAATCGCCGGACTCAGGCAGATTTCCTGCCCCTGCCTCGTTTTACTGGGCGAGCATGACGTGCTGTTCGTCAAACCATCGGAACTGATGGCTCGCGAGATTCCCAATGCCCGTCATGTAGTCATGCAAGGAAGAGGGCATATGACTGCAATTGAAGATCCGGATAGCCTGGCCGGAGAACTGATTGATTTTCTGCAGTCCACTGAAAAAGCGTAAACCTCACTGCTACAGTCGATACACACGTGCAGCCGTACCATAGAACATGGCATGTTTTTCATCTTCAGAAAAATCAGCCACGATCTTCTTCATGCCGTTCCACAACACATGGTAGGAAATGGACAGTTTGTCCACCGGAAAATTGCTCTCGAACATACAGCGTTCGGGACCGAAACATTCAATCGTATGCAGATAATATCTTTTCTGAGCTGCTACGAATTCGTCTGAAGTTGGCGGTGATTCATTCTGGTCCCAGCCAAAACCATTATCCGGCATCGAAAGACCGCCCAGTTTGGCAATGGTGTTAGGGCATCCGGCAATTTCTGCCATGTCCTTTTTCCACTGCTCAAAAATCTCTTCCTGCTTCCCTGCATAAGCACCAACGCCCAGCGGGGTACCGAAATGATCTAGAATCATGGTCGTTTCCGGTACCGCCCGTGCCAGATCGAGAAAAGCCTGGTTCTGATGATGGAAATGCCAGGTATCGTATGTGTAGCCCAGTTGTCCCAGAGTTTTCACCCCCTTGCGAAAATCGTCCCGGTCGTAGGGGCTGGGATACCGGCTGCCGGGATTAGAGAGGGTGCCGGTGGAATCATAAGGTCCGGCATGACGAATGCCCCGGAATAACCCTTTGCCAGCTTCCTCGTGAGCCTCAAGCACCATCTCAACCGCTTCTCCCAACATCATGTTGGCATGACTGATAATCGCTGCGATTGTGGCTTTGCCATCCTGCTGTGCGCTTTCTTCCGCGACTGCCGCTACAAATTCGGTTTCACCGATGGGTTTCAGATGATCCGGTCCGTCTTTACGGTAGTTGGAGTGGCAATCGATAAAAACCGTCTTCTCTATATTGTGTCCAGAGTCAGTGTCTTCCCACAGATCCTTCAGTACATACGTACCCCACGGCGAAGCTGTTTTCCAGAGGTGGTGGTGGGTGTCGATAATCGCCCGTTCCGGTTCGACTATCTCTTCGGTTACAGATGCAAGCCATTTTGCAGAGGGGATTGCCATGGATTCAGTCCTCCAGGTTAGTAGTTATCGTCCCTCGAACTTCGGTTCGCGCTTCTCCACAAACGCGCGAAAAGCCTCGCGGCTATCGGCAGTGGCGCCCGTGCGGCTGTGCCGCTCCGTCTCCAGTTCGATGTAGTCACGCAGGGTCATATTCTCTGCGTTGACAAAGTTCTTCTTCATTTCGATGATCGCCAGCGGAGCAGATTTAGCGAGGCGATCGACAATGGCTTCGATGTCGTCCCGAAAGGTTTCATCCGGGAAGGTTCGTGCGACCAGACCCATACGCTCTGCCTCATCTGCACGGAATTTGCCGGGTAGCAGGAAGAGTTCCCGGGCTTTGGTTGCTCCGAGAATTCGTGGTAACAGCCAGGGCCCTGCCATGTCACCAGAGATTGCAACCCCCAGAAATGCTGAGTTAAACGTGGCCCTGGCAGTGGCATAGCGTAAGTCGCAGGCACAGGCCCACCCGAATCCGGCCCCGGCACAAGCCCCGTTGATCGCTGCCACGGTTACTTTGGGCATCTCGTGGAGCAGGGCAGTGATATTGAAGTATTCCTTGCGGTTGGGTTCCTGTTTTTCACCGCTGCTGTATGCATTGAGGTCGGCGCCCGGGCAGAAACCCCGGCCTGCGCCCGTAAGCAGGACTACGTGAACGTTGGCATTGATCGCAACATCGCTAACGCATTCATAGAGTTCACGCATCATCGTGTTGGTGATGCCATTCAAATTATCAGGTCGGTTTAGCGTTATTGTGGCTCGCCTGTCGTTCTCCTCGTACTGAATAGTTTTATAATCAGACATGGTTTGCTGTCTCCTTCAGGTCGATAGGTTCCAGGTAACCGCTCAAGACTACCGCGTTTATCTCAAAATGTCAGGGTTTTCGCACCGACCCAAAAATTCCTCAAAGAGTCTTTTGCAGTGCTTCCGATGGAATAATTTTCGATGCGAACAAAGCAGGGTAGACGCTTGCCAGCAGGGTTAAACCGATCATCCAGAGTGGAAATATCGTAAATTGCGACACGGTCATGACCGTTTTGATCTTGTCCGCGACAGTTAATCCCTGGAATTGTAATTCTCCTAACGGGATGCCGTGAATCGAAAAATACCAGATGAACGGCGTACCTATGATTAGACCGAAAATGAGCCCGAACAATGCCAATAGGAATGCCTCGCAAATGATGAGTTGAAATATCTGTCCAGGTTCCGTTCCCAGGGCTTTTACCACACCGATTTCGTAAATTCGTTCGTAGATTGACATGAAAATAGAATTGATGATCCCGATTGCCGCGACAAAGAACAGAATCATCCCAATGAGAAATGCGGAAAAATCGATAAACCTGATCATTCCGGCCACTTGCGGTGCCAATTCCAGCCAGTCCAGGATTTCGATTTGCAGCGTATTGAGCTTCTGATAGATGGGTAAGTCGGTATTCTTGTAATCATCAGCGTCCGTGAACTGCACTACAATTTCATGTGCACTGTCTGTCATCCCCAGCATCTGCCTGCTTCTGGCGAGTGAAATGAAAGCTACTCTGGTGTCCAGTTGCCTGATACCGAAGTTAAAGACGCCTGAGAGCCTGAACAGCGCCTGGGAGAGTCCTCCACCATCGACTTCTGAGGTTGTGACGACAATTCTATCTCCGGGCTTTACTTCTAATAACTCTGCCAGTTCCACGCCCACCAGAATTTCCGATTGCTCACCGGTCAGATAGCTGCCTGCTACGATGGCTTCACGCAATTTGCCCACGGACAATTCCATTTCGGGAGACACGCCCATAATCAAACCCCCGGTTCGGTTGTAGGCCGAAGAAATCATTCCGCCGGTACGGGTACGGGTGGCAAATCCCGCGATATGCTCATCCCCTGCCAGCAAGGATTCGATTTCAGTGACCCTGGAGATGTAGAGATCTGTATTTGCAGAGTCAAGAAAACCTTTTCGGTGAATCTGGGCTTCACCGGTCATAGTCTTTGATGCCGTTTCAATCAGCAGTGACATCATCCCCTGCATGACACCGTCGGTAAAAATCAGTGCTGCCAGACTGCAGCCCAGTAACAGGCTGGCGAGGATTGTTCTTCGCGAATTCCGGAATAGATTTCGGTAGGCGAGGACAAAAGTCAGCTTCATTCAATGACTCCCCAGTGCTGCGATCGGGGTAATCCGGGCTGCCCTGATGCCAGGCGGTATACTCACGAGTGCGGCCGAAGCAACTACAATGATGAGCGGTGTTATGAACACAAAAGGAGATATTTCACCTAACAGGTGCTCTGCGATGACTCCGCCGATATCGATTTGGGGCATCTGTATACCGACATAGGCAAACCAGCTGATGAGTGGTATTGAAAACATAAAGCCTATGGCGCAACTGGTGATCGCCAGAAAGATGGTTTCGAGAAAAATAAGACACATAATCCGCCAGGGATTCGTCCCGATGGAGCGCAATACGCCGAATTCTCGTGTGCGCTCCAATACGGACATAAGTACCGTGTTCAGAACACCAATACAAACAATGAATATTATGATTCCCAACATGATAAACATGGACCGTCGATCAATCCGCATACTGTTATAGAATGTCTCCTCTACCTGTTGCCAGGGAGAAACGGTGATGTCTGGCGAGGCAATACTTTTCTGCAGGGTAGTTGCAATCTCAGTGGACTGATAGGTGTCCTCAATCAGGATAGCATATTCATGGATCCTGCCGGGCATGCCCAGGAACTCTTGTGCAGCAGCGAGTGGCAGAAAAACCCGATCCTTTTCCCAGGAGGATTTGGTGCCGACAACACCAGCTATGAGAAAAATATCATTGGCGATCGAGCCATCGGCAGCATCGGTAATCAGTACGATTTCATCACCCGGCTTAAGGCTGAGTGAGTCAGCCACGCCAATTCCGATCAAAGCAGAATAATAGCCGTCCTGGTTCGCGTCCTCGTTGATGAAGGTACCCTTCTTAACTTTGTTGACGAGTTGTGAAGCCAGCTTTTCTCGATTGATATCGATTCCAACGACTTCGACAGGCGTGGTTCGATCATCGCCATAAGCCAGTGCGGTTGAATGAACTCGTCGGGAATAGGACACCACATCTTCATTGTTATCTAGCACTCGTTCGATTTCACCGTCCATGGCGATCGTCTTGTACAATTTTGGTTTGGTAAGATAATCCCCGGCATGGATTTGAATATGACCGGAATGATCACGGGTAACCAGCTCAACTAATTGTCCCCAGGTCCCATAGGAAAGTGAGATGGCAAAACAGGACAGCAGATAACCACCACCCATGCTCAACGCTGTCAGTAACGATCGACGCCTTTGCCGTAGGATATTTCTGAACGCAAGTCTTGGCAGCAGCAAATAGATTTCCTGTGTTATTCAAACAAACGATTTATGTGTTATGCGACTAAATCCGGACTCCCGGGTTCTTTTCAGAAAAGGGGTACCACCGCCAGTGCCAGCGTTTCATTGACGCCATCCTCAATCATGGCTGTGCGGGCATCCCGGAAAATCTTTTCGATCACGTATTCTTTTGACAGACCGTTGCCGCCAAATATCTGAACAGCGGTGCTGGCTACCTTGAACGCAGTTTCAGTCGAGAGCCACTTCCCTGCCATGGAATGCAGTACGGAAGTATCACCACTGAAGGCATTGAACATGTACATGCGGCGCGCAAAAGATCGGGCAGCTTCTACCTGCATAAACATCTCGAAAATCTTGAGGCCAACATTCTGGTGTTGCAGAATAGGCTTGCCTACCTGTTCACGTTGCTTCGAGTAGGCAATAGCTTCATCCAGCGCTGCTCGGGCGAGACCGGCAAATTGCACTGCCATGCCTGCCATCGGTGGTTGTCGTCCTCTTCTGGTTGCCGGTTGATCATCTTCTGCCAGCACGCGATATTCCCGGGGCACCTCGACGTTATCAAAGAATATTTCACCCTGATTCAGAGCTCGCTGTCCCATCTTGTTAAGCGGTTTTCCCCTGGAGACTCCCGGCAGGTCCAAGGGCACAAGAATTACGCCCTGTCCCGCCATGCCCTGGGTATTGTCAAAACCGGCATGCAAGACACAGTGGGTAGCGATGGTGCCGTTCGAGACCCAGGCAGCCTTCTGTCCGTTGAGAACATAGTAATCACCTTTTAGGTCTGCCTGAACACCCGGGGTAATATCAGGATCGTTACCGGCCAGGCTCCAGTCGCCGCCGCCTCGATCCGGTTCGATAACTCCCCAGCAGCTCATTAACCTGCTGCTGGTATCTTCGGCATACTCCTGGGCGAGTTGCCGTAATTCGGGCACCTTTGATTGTTGGCAGACGTTAAAAAACATGCCTCCCGCTCCCATACTGATGGCAAATCCGGCATCCGCATAGCCCATTTCTTCGGTGATGAGATAATGCATCATCGGGTCCATGTCTTCCGCGGTGCCACCAAATTCTTTGCTAATGCCGGTTTTATGCAGACCCAGCTCGCGAAATTGCCTGATCAGGTCCCAGAGTAGGGAGTCTTTTGCGATTACCTCAGCAGGGTCCGCGAGGCGATCCAGTTCGATTCCACCGGGGCGAATTACCTCGGCTCCGAAACGTCGCACCATGTCTCGGGTAGCGAGTTGGTCATCAGTCAGGTTGTAGTCAAGTTCAGCATAGCTCATTGCATCAGTCCTCGAGTGGTCGGTCGGTGGCGCGGGTGCAAGTCTTATCCAGTGGAGTTGCGTCAGATAACGTTACTTGATATGGCAACACAAGTTAAGCACCTGATAGGATATTTGCAAGCCCTGCAGTACCCCTTGCACTTGCAGTTCGTCCCATGAGATGTTTGTATTGATCGTTATGTCCAAGCGGAGGCAGCAATGGAAACAGCAGGACCGGAATCGCTGAAATTCAAGACGAATAATCGTCTGGCGCGTCGTATTCGCGATATCAATACCAGCAGGATAGCGCTGCTGATCAACGGCAATACCAATGCCCTTTCACTGGCCAGGGAAGCTGCCCGCTATTTCGAGGAACTGCATCAGTGCAGCGTTGTTGAAATCTACAATAAACAACAGTCCACACGGCCGTGCCCGGCAGCAGATTTGAAAAAACTGAGTGAGGCGTGCGATTTCCTGATTACTGCGGTTGGTGATACAGATAAAAGTGCGGCATGCAGTTTGCGTGACGGCATCCGTTTTGAGCAATACCGTAAACCTGCACTGGTGGTTTGCACCAAACAATTCGAGGTCACGACAAAAGACAATGCCAGTCAAATGGGTCTGCCGGAATACCCGTTTGCACTCGTCAAACATCCGGTTGATTCCTGCACACCCGCTGAGATCGCTGAGAGAGGACAAAAGGTATATTGGCAGGGAATGGCCATTCTGACCGGTGTATACTTGATCAGAGGATAATTTTTTAAATGCATAAGAGAGTTGAGGATAGGTAATGGAATATGACGAGCTGGTAAAAGAGAGAAGAAGCATTCGCGGCTATAAACCGGATCCGGTACCAAAAGAAGTGATTAGCGAAATCATTGAAATAGCCAAGGGTGCGCCATCTTCGATGAATACCCAGCCCTGGTTTTTTCATGTGATTACCGGGGAACCACTGGAGCGAATTCGCAGAGGTAACACAGAGCGGATGCTGGCCGGGGCAAAGGTGAATCGGGAGATTCCTGTTGGACACGGCTATGAGGGTGTTCATCGCCAGCGTCAGGTTGAGATCGCAGTGCAGTTATTCGAAGCCATGGGTATTGCTCGAGATGACAAGGAAAGGCGCCAGGATTGGGTGATGCGTGGTTTTCGCCAGTTCGACGCACCTGTTTCGGTCGTCATGACCTATGACAAATCACTGGAACCAGCAACCATAAGCCACTTTGACCTGGGTGCCGTTACGTATGGTTTCGTGCTCGCTGCCTGGGAACGGGGTTTAGGCACGGTCATCAATGGCCAGGGTATCATGCAATCCGACGTGGTACGGGAACATGGCAGGATTCCCGATAGCCAGGTCATCATGACTTGCATTGCCATGGGTTACCCGAATTTTGATTTTGCTGCCAATCAGGTGAAATCAAGACGCACGTCGAATGAGGACATCGTGACCTTCACGGGATTTGATGATAACTGATCAATCAATACTCCCGTAAGAGAATCGTTTGGTCAGTCGAATATCTCTGGACGATGCACCGATCCGGATCTCAAATTCACCAGGCTCGACTCGCCAGCTCCGGGAAGGTACATCCCAGAACGCAAAGGCGCGTTCTGGCAGTTCCAGTTCAACCGATATGACCTCGTTGCCATGCAACGCTATTTTTTGGAATGCTTTCAATTCCTGATCCGGTCTTTGCACACTCGATTGCAAGTCGTGGACGTAGATTTGCACGACTTCCTGGCCATCCCTGGTGGTCGTGTTTCTAAGTTGTAATGTGACCTTGACCGGCGCCTTCTCGGAGCTGGTCGCCAATGCAAGATCAGAGTATTCAAACTGGCTGTAACTCAAACCATGACCGAATGGTACCAGCGGCTCGACCGCACGGCTGTCATACCAGCGATATCCCATGAACACCCTTTCGCCATAGTAAACGTGGCCGTTTTCACCGGGATAGTTATCAAAAGCGGGCGTGTCCTGAAGTCGATTCGGGATCGTGGTCGGCATGCGTCCGGACGGATTGGATTCACCCGTCAGTATGTTCACCAGGGCATTACCAAATTCCTGACCCGGTAACCACACCTGAAGTACTGCAGCAGCATCTTCCAGCCAGGGCATGGCAACTACACCACCGTTATTCAACACGACTACAGTATTAGGGTTCGCCGCGAGTACTTCTGCTATCAACCTGTTTTGTTCGCCAGGTAAATCCAGGCTCTGGCGATCGTTTCCTTCCGTTTCCCAATCGGGGTTGGAGCCGGCCACCACTATCACCACATCAGCATGTTTCGCCACATCCACAGCCCGCGCAATCGAATTATCTGCCACAGGCTCCATAACCCCATAACGAATGCCGGTCATGGGTAATTCAGGGGTATCACAAAATTCAATCCTGTATCGATAGTGCCGGCCTGACTGCAAATGTCGGGTGGCGCGTTTTTCAGCGCTGCCCATACCGAAGAAGGAATCCCCGGGTATTTGCTCAGTCCAGTTATCGATGATTTCCTCGTCATCAATCAGCACGCGAGCCAATCCCGCACTCAATAAGCCGAATTGGTAGTCGCCCGATTGTTCTGCAACGAGTTCTGCTGTTAGTACGGCGCTGAATCCTCTCTGTAGTGCATCACGGGTCATCATGCTAAAGGGCAACAAGCTGGTGGGTCGGCGCTTTATCTGTCGGTCGATTACCGGCTCCCCTTCACAATCAGGTCCTGCATACATTTGCAATCTGACGCCGCTGACCTTCAGATCCGAATCTGCGTACAGAAGTCCCGGTTCTGGAACCGGGATATATTTGTGATTCGTGCAGCCAATTTCATAATCTACAACCTGGGTTTCAAAGTGTGATTTTAACGCATCCAGTGGCATCACCTGGTAATGAGGCGACACCACAGAACTGCCACCCCCCTGAATCTGACCCGATTTTGCGTTGGGACCAATCACTGCAATGCGTTGCAATGCAGCTTCCTGTAACGGCAAAATTCCCTTATTGCGAATCAGGACCATGCCTTCTTCGGCAGTTCGACGAGCCAGATCCCTGTGTTCGGGCAGATCCATCGCTTGTTCGGGTGGTTCCTCCGGATGTTCAAATTTTCCTGCACGCTGCATGATACCCAGAATCCGTCGCACACTATCGTCAATGTCCGCCTGGCTGACCAGACCTTCTTGTACCGCGTCGACTAATGCGGCACCTCGGGTTCGGGTTGGTCCGGGCATTTCCAGATCCAGGCCCCCTGCTGCGTTTCCTACGGTTTCAAGTGCAGCACCCCAGTCGCTAACCACCAGGCCGTCAAATTTCCACTCACCCTTTAACACATCTCTCAACAGATAGTTGTGCGAGCTGGCGAATACGCCATTGATCTGATTATAAGAAGACATTACAGACCAGGGATTCGCGTCCTTTATGGCCATTTCGAATGGCAACAGATACAGCTCTCGCAGGGTACGTTCATCCAGATCTGAACTGATCGAGTGCCTTTGATACTCCGAGTCATTACAGATGAAATGTTTTACGCAGGCACCAACACCTTCAGATTGCACGCCATTGACAAAGGCAGTGGCTAGTGCCCCGGTCAGATAGGGATCTTCGGAAAAACATTCAAAGTTTCGCCCCCCCAGGGGTGTTCTGTGCAAATTGATGGTTGGGCCCAGCAATATCTGGGCGCCCTTGGATTTGACCTCCTGACCGAGCGCTTTGCCGACTTCGTATATCAACTCTGCATTCCAGCTGGAAGCCATGGCACTACCTACCGGGAAAGAAGCCGCAGTTTTGCCGCTCACCGCATCTCCGCGAGCACCATTAGGACCATCAGTTACCTTCAGTGCAGGAATATTGAGTCTCGGTATCGGTGTGCCATGCCAGCTGTCAGATCCTGCACACAGGGCAACTTTTTCCTCCAGGGTCATTTTTTCCAACAGGTTTTCAATATCCATAAGTGCCGTCTCTTGCTGTTTCATTATCGGGAAGAACCGCTGATTCGGTCTGGTCAATCAACGCTAACCGGAGTATTGCTGGCGCATGGCTGAATTCGTTATGAATTCATGACACTCAGTATCAGTGCTCATTTTGTGTCTCTTAATTTGAGTAGCCGCGTCAGTATACTTAAATGTTTGATGACCATACACCTATAGCTTTTATCAATATTTCCCCGCAGACTCGAATATTCTTTCTGCTATGATTCGTGCATCCCGCTGCTCTGCATTAGAATTGTCTTCAATCCATGCTGAATTTTCCCAGTCTAAGTGCCTGACCGGCTGTGGCAGAGTTGGGTGGTTTTTCTTATACTCAAGTGAAGGTCTACTAACAACCCGGAGAAATTCCCATGACAGAAGCCTGGATCATCGATGCCGCTCGCACGCCGAGGGGAATCGGCAAAATCAACAAGGGAGCCTTGACTACCCTCCACCCGCAGCGAATTCTTGCTACTGTGCTGAAAGCATTGGCAGAACGGAACAATCTGAACACAGAAGAGATAGATGATGTGATTGCCGGATGTGGTAGCCAATCTGGCAAGCAGGGAGCCTGTATAGCGAGAATGGCTGCGCTGGATGCGGGTTATAGCACGCAAACCCCGGGAATCTCGGTGGAAAGGTTCTGCGGCTCAGCCCTGAGTGCGGTGAATCTGGGTGCCATGGGTATTATGTCAGGTATGCAGCAACTGGTGGTTGCCGGTGGAGTAGAATCTATGTCCCATAACTCTACGTTACCACCAAGTGGCAATATCGCCATTGATTCGAATAATTTGCACCTTCGCTCCATGTATGGCCAGCCTCATCAGGGAGTTTGTGCAGATCTGGTCGCCACGCTCGAAGGGATCAGCCGGGAAGAAACGGAAAGACTCGGTGTGGAAAGCCAGCGCCGTGCCGCTGTCGCTATTGCAGAGGGCCGCTTCGATAAGAGTCTGATTCCGGTGCTCAATGATGACGGCAGTGTTGCATTGGACAAGGAAGAGTATCCCCGACCGGGTACGACCCTGGAAGCACTCGCACAATTAAAGCCTTCTTTTCAAATGATGTACGACACGCCGCTGGATGAAGAGGGAACAACCTACAAGCGACTGGTGCAACAGCATTATCCGGATATCGAGATCAATCATATCCACCATGCAGGAAACTCATCCGGTGTAGTCGACGGTGCCGGTGCTCTGGTGCTGGCTTCACCCGAGTATGCGAAGGCCCACGGGATGAAACCGCGTGCCCGCATAAAGACAGTCGCAACGGCAGGAGATTTGCCCCAGCTGATGTTAAATGCGCCTGTTCCAGCGGCAAAGAAAGCGTTAAAACAGGCAGGCATGACCATGAATGATATCGGCTTGCTGGGAGGGCATGCGGCGCTCGCTTTAGTTGCCA
>CAZNFE010000006.1:0-21111 GCA_964571945.1 uncultured Pseudomonadales bacterium | reverse complement strand
GTTCGTTAAACTGAGCGGCAGATATAATTCTGATGTCAGCCACGCCAAGGTCATTGGGAGCCTCTATCTCTGCAATCCGATTACAAAACAGAAATTTACCGGTGAACACCTCTCCATCTTGTCCCTGTTAGCCAACCAATCTGCCGTAGCCATCGACAATGCACAGCTATACGAACGCCTGGGGCAGTTATCGGTAATGGAAGATCGCCAGCATATTGCCATGGACCTGCACGATGGCGCTATTCAGTCTCTATATGCAGTAGGCTTGCGCCTTGAAACTCTTCTCGATCAAGCATTGCAGGATCCATCAGGGCATATTCTTGTGGAAGGAGCGACTGACCGAATCATCGAAGCTGTTTCCGGAATCAATGTTGTTATCAAGGAATTGCGCGATTACATTTCGAGCCTTAATCAAGCAGAAGAAGGAACAATTAGCCAAGCACTACAACGTGAAATCGTCAGACTACACTCGCACGGTATAATAGAAGTCGAAACGAACTTCGACGACAGCTTGACTTCCGAGCTGGACATGGGGTTGTATTCAATAGAGCGTGCCCTTCACGAATGCGTTTCCAATATCATTCGCCACAGCGAGGCTACAGCAGTCTCTCTATCAATCAAATGTGACTCCAACTGCATATCACTGTCAATCAAAGACAATGGTATCGGCAACAATCCGGAGTCCGGCGTAATCAGTGAAGGTTTCGGCTACCAGAATATCCGCACAAGGCTGTCTGAACTTGGTGGGGAGTTTATTCTGAATTCACAACTGGCTGGAAACTACTGCGTTACTCTGAGAGTGCCGAATGCGTCAATCACACCAATGATCCAATCTGAAATTGTAATTTAACTACCCTGGAATAGAGAAGTGGCAGATAAAATAAGAGTAATGATCGTAGATGACCATGAGATTGTACGACGGGGCCTGGCTGCAGTCCTGGCGACTGATCAGACCCTCTCTCTGGTTGGAGAGGCAGACAACCAGGAAAATGCAGTGGCGACCGCACTAAAGTGTAAACCGGATGTCATCCTGATGGATGTGCGACTGCGCAATGGCACTGGTATCGAGGCGTGTCGGGAAATTATCCGGCAGGCTCCCGCAACACGTGTCATTATGCTGACTTCCTATCCTGATGATGATGCCATCCTGGCAGCAATCATGGCCGGTGCAACCGGTTATCTGCTAAAGGAAATCAGTGCCAGCACCATTATTGATGGCATTACAACTGTTCAAAATGGAGGATCACTGCTTGACCCGACCGTAACAGGAAAAGTACTCCGCAAAATGCGGAATCGTGAACGAAATATTCTTGAACTCATAGCTAAAGGGAAGACCAATAAGGAAATCGGAATAGAAATCTCCCTGAGTGATAAAACCGTCAAAAACTATGTCAGTTCGATCTTGTCCAAACTTCAGCTTGGACGCCGATCTGCCGCTGCAGCTTTTCTTGCGGAAATGAAACCGGGTGACCAGGTTGTTTTGTGACTGCTAATTTCCATAAAAAAAGCCCCGCCTAAACGGGGCTTTTTGATACCTGGCCGATGCCAGAACTTGATGGCAGGGTTGATTTACATCATTCCGCCCATGCCGCCCATACCGCCCATACCGCTCATATCAGGCATCGGTGCAGCAGGTTTATCTTCGACTATCTCAGTTACCATACATTCGGTGGTAATCATCAGACCAGCTACCGATGAAGCTGCCTGTAAGGCAGCACGGGTAACCTTGGCGGGATCAAGAATACCCATCTCGATCATATCACCATACTCGCCAGTTGCCGCATTGTAGCCTTCATTGCCGCTCATCTGCTTGACTTTATCAAGTACGACCGAACCTTCATCTCCGGCATTTTCAACTATCTGCCGCAAAGGAGCTTCCATAGCGCGCAAACAGAGATTAATGCCGACATTTTGATCTTCATTATCGCCCTTCAATTTGGCGATCGCCTGGAGTGCTCTGATCAGTGCAACACCACCGCCGGCAACCACACCTTCTTCGACTGCTGCCCGGGTTGAATGCAATGCATCCTCGACTCGCGCCTTTTTCTCTTTCATTTCTACTTCGGTCGCAGCGCCCACCTTGATGACAGCAACTCCACCGGCCAGTTTCGCGACTCTTTCCTGCAATTTTTCACGATCATAGTCCGAGGTGGTTTCTTCGATCTGGGTACGAATCTGGTTCACACGCCCTTCGATCTCACCATGATCACCTGCACCATCAATAATGGTGGTGTTCTCTTTGTTCATGCTGATCCGTTTGGCTGAACCCAGATCTTCGAGAGTAGCCGCCTCCAGGCTCAAGCCGACTTCTTCAGAGATAACGGTGCCACCGGTCAGGATAGCGATGTCCTGTAACATCTCCTTGCGCCGATCGCCGAATCCCGGAGCCTTTGCTGCGGCGACCTTTACGATGCCTCGCATATTATTGACAACCAGAGTAGCCAGAGCTTCCCCTTCAATATCCTCGGCAACAACGACCAGCGGTTTTCCTGCTTTGGCTACAGCTTCCAGAATCGGTAGCATGTCACGAATGTTGGAAATTTTCTTGTCAAACAGCAAGAGATACGGCTCTTCCATTTCGGCACTCATGCTCTCCTGGGTATTGATGAAATAGGGTGAGAGGTAGCCACGATCAAACTGCATTCCTTCGACCACGTCCAGTTCATTTTCAAGCCCGCTGCCTTCTTCAACCGTGATCACGCCTTCCTTGCCGACTTTCTCCATCGCTTCTGCGATGATGTCACCGACATGAGTATCACTGTTTGCCGAAATACTACCCACCTGGGCAATAGCTTTACTATCGGTGCAGGGTGTGGATTGACCTTCAATCTCAACAACAACGGCAGCGACTGCCTTGTCGATGCCACGTTTCAGATCCATTGGATTCATCCCGGCAGCGACTGATTTCAGCCCTTCGTTTAACACGGACTGTGCCAGAACTGTTGCGGTAGTGGTACCATCGCCTGCCACATCAGATGTTTGGGAAGCAACTTCCTTCACCATCTGTGCGCCCATGTTTTCGAACTTGTCATTCAATTCGATCTCTTTGGCAACAGATACACCATCTTTTGTTACCGTCGGTGCACCAAATGATTTGTCCAGTATTACGTTGCGTCCCTTGGGTCCCAAGGTCACTTTCACTGCATCTGCCAGCACATTGACGCCGGCCAACATTCGTTGACGAGCGGAATCGCCAAATTTCACATCTTTAGCGGTCATGATTATTTACCCTTTTAATATCTTAACGTTGTATGCAAGAAAATCCGGTTTACTCAACAACACCGAAAATTTCAGTTTCATTCATGATCAACAATTCATCACCATCGATCTTCACTGTGCTGCCGGAATACTGACCGAACAGAACTTTATCACCGACTTTGACATCCATGGCCTGTAACCCGCCATCATCCAGCTTCTTACCTGGACCCACTGCGAGAACTTCACCCTGGGATGGTTTTTCTGCGGCTGAATCCGGGATAACAATCCCACCTGCTGACCTGGTTTCTTCTTCCATGCGACGAACAACCACACGGTCATGTAACGGACGAATACTCATATAAATCTCCCACTAGTCATTGTTCAAACAGCTTTACAAACTGCGTACCATTGATTGAAGGTCTTCATCTTCCTCTGGTCAATCAATTAGCACTCTCGTTCGAAGAGTGCTAATGATAGTCATCGCCCGCTCGAAGTCAACACTCTGGCACTAACATCGAGTGTATAATTCAAGGGCCAGGAGATGGATCTGGAAAACCCATATCTCATTCCAGAAGCTGCTGTCTATATAGGGATGAATATCCTGATTACAAGCCGCGAAGGGTATTTAATTTATCAGGTGATGCAGTATTGAAGATCCAGGAAAAAGAAGATTTCAGAGTAAAAGTGTGGCGCATCGTGCACTCCATTCCCCGTGGCAGTGTCGCCACCTACGGACAGATCGCCAGGCTTGCCGATCACCCGAACCAGGCGAGACTGGTAGGAAAGATCCTGTCGCAGTTACCAGCCAATAGCAATTTACCCTGGCACAGAGTCTTGAATGCACAGGGCCGCATTACCAGCCCGGGCAGCGAAAGTCAGCGGCTCAAATTGGCAGATGAAGGTGTTATGCTGGTGAATGGCAGAATCAATCTGAAGCACTATGGATGGCAAATACAGAGCAGCGATCGTGACGCAACTGCCTCGCCCGAAACAAATACTGACGATTGATGCTGAATCTGTACCAGAACCGTCGCAAGCTCGCTCTTCAGTCAGGAGTCCCGACTGCAATCTCCGGTTGCCTGCGCTCATGCCGTTGCAGGAGATAGACCAGCAGGATTGCCGGTAATCCGATTGCTGCCGCGGACAGGAAAAAACTGATATAACCATATCCATCCACGACCACGCCCGAAAAACCACTGATAAATTTACCCGGTAACGTCATAAGTGAACTGAATAGCGCATATTGCGTCGCTGTATAGGATTTATTCGTCATGCTCGACAAGTAGGCAACGAACGCAGTCGCGGCAAATCCGCCACTCAGGTTATCAGCGCTGATAACCAATGCCAGCCACTCAATTTGCGGCCCGGATACGGCTAACACCAGAAAAAGCAGATTCGTGCCTGCTACTGCTACTGCACCCACCATCAGCGGTTTCAGTATGCCAAATCGGATGATCACCAGGCCGCACAGACCTGAGCCCGCAATCGTCATAACGAAACCAAATACTTTTGCAATACTCGCTATCTCTGACTTCGAGAATCCCAGATCCAGGTAGAATGGATTTGCCATCACACCCATCGCGATATCACTGAGACGGAAGCAGGCAATAAATAGCAGAATAATCACCGCAAAGCGGCCATTTCGTTCAAAGAATTCAACAAATGGACAGATTACAGCACCGATAAACCAGGCTTGAATATCTCTCAACCAGGCGACCTTTTGCGGATTTCTCACCAGATAATCCAGCACCCGTTGTTCTGCTGCGAAGGATTCTTCTCTGCTTGCGTGATCTGGTTCATCAATGAACAAAACCGTCAGTATACCGACGCTCATCAGACCAGACATCACCTGATAGGATGTTGGCCAGTCAAAATAGTCAGCCAGATAAAGCGCCCCTGCACCTGCGACCAGCAGGGAGATCCTGTATCCGAAGATATAACTGGCGGACATGGCTCCCTGATATTGATCTTCTTCAGCTTCAATACGATAGGCATCAACCGCGATGTCCTGGGTTGCCGATGAAAACGCTACCAGCAATGCCAAGATTGCGATCAAGCCAAGATGTTGCGCTGGATCTACCAGAGAAATCAAGAACAAACAAATACAGATGCCAGCCTGCCCCAGCAATATCCAGCTTCTTCTTTGCCCAAGCAGCTGACCTAATCCCGGCAATCTGATTCGATCCACGACTGGAGCCCAAAACACCTTGACCGAGTAGGTGAGCCCGATCCAGGCAAAAAAACCAATTGTGGTACGAGTAACATTGGCATCTGTCAACCAGGCGGTCATGGTTGAGAACACCAGTAAAAAAGGCAGCCCCGCTGAATAGCCAAGGAACGTCATGGCTATCACTCGAGGTCTTGAATAGACGGATAGTGCCTCTTTCCAACTCCGCTGTGTCGCTGTCACAATTTGGCTAGCCCGATATCAGAATAATGATGCATAACAATCCTCCGCCAAAGCGAGAGGTATTTCGATTTTAAGAGGACGGAAACGAAGCATTAGCGACATTTCCGGTGGTACCGCATCTGGTGGTGCCGCATCCGGTGGTGCCGCACCCGGACAAGAACAGAGTAACCGGCGGGAAATCGCGCATACGCCGTAAATTCGCGAGGTTTCCGGAAGGATCTCTAACGCAACCAGCCTGGAAATAGAACTTGTTCAGACCTTCCCTAGTCCCTGAAATTATTGAATTGTAAGGGTAACTCAATATCCTCCGCTTTGATCATGGCAATGGTCTTCTGCAGATCGTCCCTTTTCTTGCCGGATATTCGCACCTTTTCTCCTTGAATAGCCGCCTGAACCTTCATCTTCTGAGCTTTCACGAGTTTGACTATCTGCCGTGCCAGTTCACTCTCAATACCCTGTCTCAGTGTGATAGTCTGTCGCGCCATCTTCCCGGTCACAACCGGCTCGTCCACCTGCATACAGGCAATATCGATTCCACGTCGGGCCAGTTTGGTAGTTAGCATATCCAGCATCTGCTGCAATTGGAAATCCGATTCAGTGCTCATCTGCACCAGGTTTTCTTCCCTGGTGAAACTGGCATCAACACCCTTGAAGTCAAATCGGGTAGATACTTCGCGATTTGACTGGTCAACGGCATTGTTCACCTCAACCAAATCCACTTCTGATACTATGTCAAATGATGGCATGGGAAGCGTCCCTCCGCTTGCAAATTTGTTACAATAATTTCGCCGGGTCTTCTAATCCGTTGATTAGGATATCAAATTCTTATGCATAGCGCGTGCAGATTATGACAACGTCAAACATTTCAATTCTGGTCGTTGATGATTCTCAATCAGCCAGCAATGAGCTTGAAGAAATATTGCTCAACTCAGATTTCTTCAACGTTCAGTTTTGTAAAGGCTCCTTCGATGCCATGCAGTTCCTGGAGAATAATCCCACTCAAATCCTGCTCATGGCCTGGCACATGGAAGATCTGGATGGGCTCGAATTAGCTGCCCATGTAAAAGAGATGGACAACGAGCTGATTCGATATACATACATTATTCTGTATGCATCTGAATCTCCGGATGACGATATCAAAAAGGCGTTCGGGAATTCTATCGACGGCTTCCTGTTGAAGCAGAACCTGCATTCACAACTTCCATACATGATGTATGCCGCCGAAGGCATTACCAATGAATTCGATCGTTTGCTCAATGTTGTGCATGACCTGGATATGGAGTGTAAATCGCTCAAATCCGGACAATTAGTAGATCCCCTGACGGGTCTGGGGAACCACCGCCAGGCTGTTCAAAGCCTGTCAGATACTATCAGGCAAATCGAATCCCGAGGTGGCGCCGTATGCTTTCTTCTGATCGAAGTGGTTAATTATCCGCAAGTGCTGGAAGAGCACTCGGTGGTGGTTGCCAATGAACTCATGATTGCGGTATCAAAAAGGTTGCAGCAACTGGTTCGACCGCTGGATGTAGTGACCTACTTTGAGAACGGGCGATTCGCCGTGATTTTGCTGCAACCCTCGATTGAGCAATGCACACCAGATTGTTATCGAAGAATCTTCGATGGTATCCGTCTAAAGAGCTATATGACGCCTGCCGGATATATATCGATTTCCATCGGCATGAGTATTTCCGCCAGCGAGGCATTGACGGGCCAACCAGAACCAGATGTTATCATCCGGCTCGCAGAAGACAATTTAGCCCGGTCAATCACCACCGGGGAAATTCAGGTCACATTTCTCAATGCGTAACAACCATTTAGCACACTTCTCTCCCGACTCCAGATTGATGCCTGCATCAGATCCTGTCGCATGAGTCCAATGCCAGCCAACAAGGGAAGCTGGCACATTCTTGGTGCTGGTGCAATGGGTTGCTGGTGGGGCAGCCGTCTGCTCAAACAAGGACAGCAAGTGACGCTGCTGATGCGAGACCGGTCCCCGGGTATGAACCGCATAATCGTTGAACACAATCTCCACCAGGATTATTTTGATTGTGATGCAGTGCAAGTCAATTCCGTCCCAAATCCAGAGGCGATAACCGCTCTGATGGTCACACTGAAAGCACACCAAACGCTGGAGGCTCTGCACTCAATGGCAAACATTCTGCCGCGTTACCGTGCCATTGTGCTAATGCAAAATGGCATGGGTGTGTTGGAGCAAATTCGACATGAATATTCCGGACTGCCATTGTTGGTCGGTATTACTAATCAGGGTGCCTACCGATTGGGAAAATTGCATATCGTGCAGGCTGGACGCGGTGAAACCTGGTTGGGTTGCCCGCGGGATCAACCGGTTCAAATCGGACCAGAAGCCGTTGCTGATCTGTTACAAATCTCACCAGGACCGGTGCAATGGGATTCGGATATTCTCAGCCGACAGTGGATTAAACTCGCCGTGAACTGCGTCATCAATGGCCTGACAGTAATTGAAAATTGTCGTAATGGTCAGCTGGCACAATCCGTATACCGGGCTCGTATTACCAGGCTGTGCGCGGAGATTGACGCAGTTTTATCACATTATGTTAAAACCCATAAGAAATTCTCACTCAGGCGGGAAGTGCTGCGAGTCGCGGAATCCACCAGCGAGAACTATTCATCCATGCTGCAAGATGTACAGAATGGGCGAACAACGGAAGTCGATTATCTCAATGGTTACTTGTGCCGGCAAGCGGCTGTTGCAAACATCCCGGTGCCAGAAAACAATACATTGTTTGCCGAGATCAGAGCCATGGTCGCCGTCTAAGACATGAGCATCCATGGAAATTCTCGCACATAACCAGGTGAACCAGCTGGCATCATTGATCAATGCAGATATTCAGACACTGACAGATCGTGCACTGTTACAATAAAATTTCCGGTTACAAATGCAGCCTGATGATACAAAATAGGTACAATCTGCATGGCGCAACAATTTTTCAATCATCCAGAAAGACATAATGAGTAAACGACTCTCCAGGATCTACACACGCACCGGTGATGACGGCACCACGGGGCTGGGGGACGGCAAGCGCATCAGAAAAGATCATGTAAGAATGGATTTGATTGGTACCATCGACGAGGTGAACAGTCTATTGGGTCTGTTGGCAACTGAGTTATCCGATGAAGCAAGCATCCTGGATCTCATCCTCTACTGCCAGCATCGTCTGTTCGATCTTGGTGGGGAACTATCAATTCCAGATTATTCAATTCTGACTCTCGAGCATGTCGATTATATCGAATCGCAGATTGATTCTTTGAATAGTGAACTACCTGCGCTCGAGAACTTCATTCTCCCCGGTGGATCAAGATCTGCTGCAATTTGTCACCTTATTAGAAGCGTTAGCAGGCGAGCAGAACGACTGCTGGTTACATTGTCAAACTCCGAGAACGTAAACCCTCACGCTCTGCCCTTTATAAACAGATTCTCCGATCTGTTTTTTGTGATCGCAAGAACGCTGGCTCGACGTAATGGTGCTACTGAAATCTTGTGGGACAGGGACCGTTAGATCACCGGCAAAATCTCGACGTGCTTAAACTGTCAGTCGGATCAAATCATCATATGCCTGGTATCAGCCAACACTTGTATCAGATGATTTGTGAATCTGGCCGCTGCAGCGCCATCAATCGCCCTGTGGTCATATGACAGAGATAACGGCAGCATGGTTCGCGGTTTAAATTCTGTACCATCATAGACAGCTTCGATTTTTGATCGTGAAACCCCCAGTATGGCTACTTCTGGTGCATTGATGATGGGTGTAAAAGCAGTACCGCCAATCCCGCCCAGACTAGAGATAGTAAATGTTGCCCCCTGAACCGCGCTAATATCCAGTTTTTTCGCTCTTGCCTTGCTGGCCAGCTCAGCGGTTTCGACAGCCAATGCAGTCAGACCTTTCTTGTCAGCATCTCTGATTACCGGCACTACCAAACCCGCGTCGGTTTCCACTGCGATGCCAATATTTATATACTTCTTGTACACAATATGCTCGCCATCCGGCTCCAGGGACGCATTAAACTGGCGGTACTTCTGCAGAGCCGATACCACCGCTTTGATAAAAAAAACCAACAGCGTCATCTTGATATTCTGATTCTTTAATCTCAGGTTCTGGTCTTTTCGAAAGCGCTCCAGGTCTGTGATATCTGCCTGATCAAATTGCGTGACATGGGGAATATTCAACCAGCTTCGATGAAGATTGCGCGCACTGGCTTGCTGGATTCGGGACCTCGTAACCACCTCGATCTCTCCGCTTCTGGAGAAATCAACTTTTGGTATCTCAGGGATCCCGGTATTTACTGCAGTCGCTTCGTGCAAAGAAAGATTCTGTTTTACATAGGCAACAAGATCCGACTTTACTATCCTGCCAAATTTTCCGGTCCCGGTTACCTTTGACAATTCCACGCCATATTCACGAGCCTGCTTTCTCACCGAGGGTCCGGCGTGCGAAACAGTTTCGGCAACTCGAACCGATTCAGTGGACTGGTCTAGCGGAGATTTCCGCTGGTCAGCCATTTGCTCGCCGGATCGATCCTGCGGTTCCTCCCTAACTGCTTCGTCACCACTCTCGTTTGGATTCGAAGGCACTGCTTCCGGTACTGATTCGGCGTTCTCGACCTGCATCACCAGGATCGGATCACCTTCATCCACTTTGTCACCAATGTTAACTGACACGGAATCCACCAGGCCTTCCATTGGACTGGGGATCTCCATACTGGCTTTATCGGACTCCAGCACTACCAGTGAATCATCCAGGCTCACGTGGTCACCTTTTTTTACCAGAACCTCGATGACTTCCACATCCGTAGCTTCACCAATATCCGGCACGTATACTTTTTCTGTCGTCATGGCTGATCCGCAGTTGGTTTACGTCAAACATGGATCCGGTTTGTCCCCGGACAATTGATATTTTTTCATAGCGAGGTCAACGAACTCCGGTTCAATCTCCTTCTTTTTCGCAAGTTCTGTGAGTGCTGCTATGACAATAAAGTAACGATCTACCTCAAAGAAATGTCTCAGCCTGGCTCGTGTATCACTTCGACCAAAGCCATCCGTTCCCAGCACCCGATAAGGATGTGGTACAAACTCTCTGATCTGGTCTGCGTAAATCTTCATATAATCGGTTGATGCGATAACAGGTCCGCTGGTGTTTTCAAGCAGTTTCGTTACATAACTTTTCCGCTGCCTTTTTTTCGGGTGCAGCATATTCCAACGATTTACTTCCAGAGCTTCCCTGCGCAACTCTGTAAAGCTGGTAACGCTCCATACATCAGCGCAAACGTCGAACTCCTCCTTCAATATAGCAGCAGCCGACAACACCTCACGCAAAATACTTCCGGAACCAAGCAACTGCACATTCAAGCGGTTTTGCCTGTTCTCTTTTTTGCGCTTGCTTCCATGACTGCTTTGCAGCAAATACATCCCTCTGGTTATACCTTCTTCCACTCCTTCGGGCATTGCCGGTTGGATATAGTTCTCATTCATAATGGTGATGTAGTAGAACACCGCCTGCCTTTCCGCATACATCACCTGCAAGCCGTGTTGGATAATTACCGCAAGTTCATAGGCATAAGTTGGATCATAGGACCTGAGGTTTGGAATAGTTGATGCCAGCAGGTGACTGTGTCCATCCTGGTGTTGAAGCCCCTCACCATTAAGCGTTGTCCTACCGGATGTCCCCCCTATCAGAAACCCTCGTGCCTGCTGGTCTCCTGCCGCCCAACACAAATCACCGACACGCTGAAATCCAAACATTGAGTAGAATATGTAAAACGGCACCAGGGGGTAATTATGATTACTGTAGGCAGTAGCTGCGGCTAACCATGCAGCAATTGCGCCTCCTTCATTAATCCCCTCTTCCATTACCTGCCCTTTAACATCTTCCCGGTAATACATAACCTGCCCTGAGTCGGCGGGTTCATATAGCTGACCTTTGGATGAATAAATGCCCAATTGACGAAACATCCCTTCCATACCAAATGTTCTGGCCTCATCAGGTACTAATGGTATGATTTTCCGACCAATCTTTTTGTCCTTGATCAGCGTGGAAAGCAATCGCACAAAAGCCATGGTTGTAGATATTTCCCTCTTGTCCGTGCCCTGAAGATGATTCCTCAGATCAGCCAAAATCGGTACTTCCAGCTTTTTGAAGGTGCTTCTTCGCTGGGGGAGAAATCCACCCAGGGCTTTTCTCCGTTGTTGTAAATACACCATCTCCGGACTGTCTGCCGGTGGTCGATAGTAGGGTATATTCTGTAATTCAGAATCAGGTAAAGGTATACCAAATCTATCCCTGAATGTACGCAGACTCTCTGTATCAATTTTTTTCACTGCGTGGGAAATATTCTGGCTCTCACCTGCCGCACCCAGGCCATACCCTTTTACTGTTTTTGCCAGTATGACCGTGGGCATTCCCTTTGTTTTAATCGCTTCGCTATATGCGGCATAGACCTTGTAGGGATCATGGCCACCTCTATTCAGCCGAAAAATATCCTCATCTGACAGGTGTTCAACCATCTTCAATAACTCAGGACTGGTCCCAAAAAAGTGTTGCCGGGTGTAGCCACCATCCCTGGACTTATAATTTTGGTATTCACCATCTATCGCCTGATCCATTCTCTCCTGGAGCAAGCCGAATTTGTCCTTCTCGAACAGTGGATCCCACTGCCTGCCCCAAACAACCTTTATCACATTCCACCCGGCCCCTCTGAACAGCCCCTCCAGTTCCTGAATTATTTTTCCATTCCCTCTAACAGGTCCATCAAGTCGCTGCAAATTACAATTCACGACGAATATCAAATTTTCCAGACTTTCTCTACCCGCAAGCGATATGGCTCCCTGGCTTTCAGGCTCATCCATTTCACCATCACCCACGAACGCCCAAACTTTTCGATCACCCGCTGCAGAAAGCCCCCTGCAATCGAGATACTTCATTACATGCGCCTGATAGATTGCCTGCAACGGGCCCAGCCCCATTGACACTGTTGGAAATTGCCAATAGTCTGGCATCAACCACGGATGTGGGTACGAGGACAAGCCATCTCCTCCCACCTCCTGTCGAAATCGATCCAATTGTTCTTCACTAAATCGCCCTTCAAGAAAGGATCTTGCATATATACCGGGTGCGCTGTGCCCCTGGATATAAATCAGATCTCCCTGAAATTTCTTGTTGGGTGCGCGAAAAAAATAGTTGAATCCTACATCATACAAGGTTGCGCTTGATTGAAAACTGGATATATGACCCCCCAGCTCTCCATGTTTCAGATTGGCTCGAATCACCATCGCCATTGCATTCCAACGAATTAGCGATCGAATTCTTCGCTCCATAAACAAGTCGCCAGGCATTCGGTCTTCCAGTCCAACTGGAATCGTATTTCGATAAGGTGTGGTGATCGCATAGGGAAGTTGTGCTCCCGTGTCGGTAACTCTTGAGGACAATCGTTGCAGTATATATTGCGCTCGTGCAACACCTTCATTCTCAATGACCGATTCCAGGGCTTCAATCCACTCCCGGGTTTCGACTGGATCAGTGTCCGTCGTTGGGCGTTCTTCTGGTGACATGAAGTGCTCCGATATTATTCTTGTTTGTTTTCAGGTTTGATTAGTTACCAGACTAATCAAGCCTGAAGGCAGCAATTCGTCAAGATCTTGTCAGGCTAAAGCCGGGCGCGTTTTCATCCTGATTGAGTTAACTACTCGAACAGACATGGTCACATCCGTGGGATCTATAACCAGGCGGCTCCTCTTACACCACTGGAGTCACCATAACTTGCCTTTACAAGCCGTGTTCCTATGTGTTCAGAGAATACATACTCATTCCAGATTCCGGGCACGTCTTTATACAAACGCTCTATATTAGACATACCACCACCCAGCACGATTATCTCAGGATCGATGATATTGATCACCACCGATAACGCTAAAGCCAGCATCCGGCTGTACTGTGTCAATAAATCACTGGCCAAATGGTCTCCTGCCTCTGCAAGTTTGACAATGTCCTGGGGTAGAAATTCATTTCCACTGGCCTCCAGGTAACTTAACTGGAATGCCGGGCCAGAGAGCCACTTCTCCACGCAGTCTACTTTGCCACAGTTACACCTTCTTGGTTTATACAAAGACTCAAATTTCCCTAACTCCTTTTCTGTTAGCGGTAATTGATTATGACCCCATTCGCCGGTGATATTGTTCATGCCACGTATCAAGCGTCGTTCAAAACAGATACCTCCGCCCACGCCAGTTCCCAAAATCACACCGAAAACCAGGGCGGCACCACTCGCTGCGCCATCTGTTGTTTCAGACAAAGTGAAACAGTCAGCATCATTGGCGATTGTAACTTTCCGACCCAGCACATCATCAAGATCCTGCTTGAGCGACTTGCCATTCAAGCACGTATTGTTACTGTTCTTGATCAACCCGGTCCGAGATGAAACAGCTCCTGGTGTTCCCACACCCACAGCAAGCTTCTGCCCGGGTTTCACAGCACTAACTTCCAGTTCATTAACCAATGTCGCAATTTCATTCAGGGTTGCATGATAATCATTTTGTGGTGTCGGTATTCTTTTACGTATTTTTATGCACCCTGATTCATCTAACAGGACTGCTTCAATCTTTGTACCGCCAAGATCTATTCCAATTCTCATCATTAATCCCCTGCTGAAATTTTACTCGGCCTGCCATTTCCAGCTTCTGATATGATATTGCACAGTTGTTCAATACCCTCCAGCATTCGAAATCCCGGTCTGGTTATCAGGTCAGCAGACATTTCAAACAATCGATCATTTGCAACGGCCGGTATCGCTTCAAATTTGGACCACCGCTCTTTCCAATGAGGCGATTCATGCAACCCACTGCTGAATATTATAATCTCTGGCTCAGCGAGCAACACAGATTCATTGCTTACCAGCGGTACCGGTATCTGTGACGAAGCGAAAATATTCTCGCCTCCACACAGCGATATCACCTGACCAATGAGATGATGGGCATTGACCGTATAAAGATCGTGGGACGAAATTTGAAAGAACACCCTGGGTCGGTCTCTGGTGTCCGGCGAACGCCGTAGTTTGTCCAGCTTCACCCGGAATTTTTCTGCCAATTCTCTACCATATCTTTGTCGTCCCGCTAAAGTCGCAATGTGCGCTGCACTTTCTGCGACGCCCGCCAACGTCCGGGGCTCACTGTAATAGACGGGAAATCCTAAAGATTTAATCTTTTCAACAACCGCATCATTTCCTCCGGAACTCCAGGCAACTACCAAATCCGGATCTAACTTAACAATAGCTTCAACACTCACGGCAAACGCATCGCCTACTATTGGAATCTTGCTGGCTTCCGCCGGGAAGTCCGAGAACCGTACGGTACCCACGACTTTATCTCCGATGCCCAGATAAAACATGACTTCAGTCAAATGAGGTGCAAGACTGACAATCCGCTGGGCAGGTGCTGCCAGGGTTACTTCTCTCGACAGGTCGTCAAGCACCTTGATTTCTGCCCGACTGCCAGATGCCAATAAAAGCGACAAGAAGATGACTAGCAAACGCATACGGCAGCCTTCAGTCAAACCAGGCCCAATAGGGTAAGCACTGCCACTAATGCGATCCAGAATAGTAGTGTGCGCTGAAGAAGTTTCGCTACTTCTTTCAGCTCATATTCCGCCTTCACTGCGTAATTCACAACATCAATGGGTTCCCACTCTAGATCATAAATCGCGGCCTGAGCCATTCCAATCAGTACAGTCTTTGGTGACCGGGTCCATTCCAACAGATTTTCAACAAGCAGACCCATGCACCGGCTGAAATCACCGATGACACAAAAAGCCAACCCGGTAATACGTACCGGTATCCAATCCAGCGTCCGGATTAGCCCGTTGATAAATCTGGATTCTGAATCAGTTACGTCCGCGGATTGGCCATATTGCTGAGCTAATCGATACAGCAAAGCACCACCAGGCCCAACAACAATAAACCAGAACAAGATTGGGTACACACTGGCAAACTCATCATGCACCATCTTTTCCATGATTTCATTGTGCCTGGTTGTAGTATCCTCCAGGCTGTCTTCAGGTGTCAGTTTCCGGAGCCAAATCGTCTGATCTTGTACTATCTTTTCGAGCTCACTAATACCAATTGCGTAACACAAGACCAGCAAGCTGAGGAACATCCAGATCATACCCCAGAACCAGCTTTGAATAGCCCAGAGAAATGTCCCGGTTACCAGTACCGGCAGCAGAACAACTAATATTAACTGGCTATGAGGAGAAGAATCATCGATAAAAGGTATCGCCGACAATTTGTTTTTTGCTTTGCCAAACCATTTTTCTGTATGTAGCGGATGGGATCCCACCCAATAACGATTGATCACTATACAGATCAGTATGACAATAAATTTCATGGTATTGGATATCTCCTCTGGCCGCTATTCTACAACAACAACCTTCGCCTAACTGCTATCTATTTGAGTAGTCTGACTTCAGACTGATTCCTGGTTTAACATTGACCGAAAGCGAGGCCAGTCGAATTGATCTCCCGGATCTGTCTTTCGTTCCGGAGCAATATCACTATGACCAACAATGTGTTCCGGACATAGCAGTGGGTACTCAGCAAACAACAGACGGCAGACACGAGCGAGTTGCTGATACTGAGCGAGGCTGTAATCGCAATAATCTACACCCTCCAACTCAATACCAATTGAGAAGTCATTACACTCCTGCCTGCCCTGGAAGGACGAAAATCCCGCATGCCACGCTCGTTTATTAAATGCCACAAACTGGGTAATTTCTCCATCTCTCTTGATAAGCAGATGGGCAGAAACTTTAACTCCGTCCAGGCTCTTCAGATCCGGGATAATGCTGCAATCAAGCTGATTGTTAAAAAATTGCTCGATGTAAGGACCGCCAAAATGACCAGCGGGCAAACTGATACAATGGATTACAAGTAACGATATATCCGTGTCCAGCGGCCGCTGGTCCTGGTTGGGCGAAAGTTTGCGCACCGCCTCTGTCAACATGTGATCTTTGATTTGCACGACAATTATCCACCGCAATCCGCATTCTAGTTTGCCACAAGACTTATTCAGAAGAGATTCTAATGCGGGCTAATAGTACTCCATCCATCGGCTGCTAATTTGCTATACTCTCATATTATGTCCCTGTTAGCTGCAATCTTGATCCACTCACCTGTATGGGCTGTTACCAATCAGGATCGGATTACATTGACCAAGATAACGTATGACTTCTGCACCGGGTAGGAACATTGGACAAGGCATGCTAATTTTGTCTCTGGTGCTGGTTCTGGTGCTACTGACTTTGTTTTTTGGCAATCTGGAAGAAAAACAACACAACCCAAATCAGGTGCCTATTTCCAGCACTGAAGGTCGCCGTATCGAAGTTGTGCTGGAACAGAATAAATCAGGACACTACGTCACAACAGGAACCATAAACAATCAGTCTGTTGAATTCTTACTGGACACTGGTGCAACCGAAGTCATTATCCCGCAAAGTATCGCAGACCGTTTAGGACTACAATCGGGATACGAAAGTCAGGTAGTTACCGCCAATGGGCTGGTAAATGTCTATGCAACTGAAATTTTCCACCTCAGTATCGGTCCAATCAACCTGACGAATATCAGCGCCATGATCAGCCCGTCAATGCACACAAACGATATATTGCTTGGTATGAGCGCATTAAAATACATAGAATTCTCACAACAAGGTAGCCAGTTGACATTAAGGCAATATTTCTGAATCAGACGACATGGCAAGTACAAATCTACTACAGGACATCTCTCTATCTGTATCCAGAGCTCTACAGGAAGACATCGGTTCAGGTGATGTCACCGCTGAGCTGATTCAGACAGACCTGAGCACCCAGGCGGAAGTTATCTGCCGACAAGATGCCGTTATCTGCGGTACCGATTGGGTTGACCAGGTATTTCACCAGATAGACTCCACCCTTCAGGTTCGCTGGCTGGTCAAGGACGGTGACGAGGTTGCAGCCGATCAGCTTTTATTCACCGTAACCGGCTGTGCACGATCTATTTTGACCGGTGAAAGAATTGCCCTTAACTTCCTGCAAACGTTGTCAGCGACCGCAACCTGCAGTCGACATTATGCAAATCTGGTAAAACACACCACTGTTAAATTACTCGATACCCGCAAGACTATTCCGGGCTTGCGTATGGCACAAAAATACGCCGTCAGGTGTGGAGGATGCTACAACCACCGCATGGGACTTTTCGATGCCTTTCTCATAAAGGAAAATCATATTCTCGCCTGTGGCTCTATCAGCGCCGCGGTATCCACAGCGAGGAAGATTCATCCTGCACTGACCCTGGAAGTGGAAGTGGAGAATATTCAGGAATTTCATCAGGCAATGGATGCCAGACCGGACATCATCATGCTGGATAACTTCAGTATCGAAGACATGAAACTCGCAGTAGAAAACAAGAATCAGAGTATAAAGTTGGAGGCCTCTGGCGGCATCTCCGGAGATGCTGCTCTCGTTACCATCGCGGAAACAGGTGTTGACTATATTTCTATCGGTGCCCTGACTAAAAATTGTTGTGCAATTGATCTTTCCATGCGATTTAGAGAGTAACACCTATGTCGCGATATAAGGCAACGGCCTTTCACTTTCTCATCAGCCTGGCAGTTTTCTTATTGCTCGCCTACCTGGTGCTGTGCCACTGGTATCCGGATTTCTTCTTCACAATTGATGGTGGCTGGGAAGGTATGCGCATCATTATTGGCGTGGACCTGGTACTTGGGCCATGCCTGACATTCATCGTGTTTCGCGCTGGTAAACCGGGATTGAAATTGGACCTGACCCTGATCGGCCTGTTTCAGAGCATCTGTTTGGCGGCAGGCACCTACGTCGTCTATGTAGAGAGACCACTTTATTTCATATTTTACGAAGATCACTTCTACAGTTCGAATGCTGATACGTTTGCACGCTATAACCTACCGGCACCGGAGATTGAATCTTTGCATGCCGGTGTGCCTGCGCTGATCTTTACCCGACTTCCCGATAATCCAATCGAGGAAGCGGACATGAGAAAAGTCCTTTACAAAGACGGTGTGCCGCTCTGGCTCTATGCGCCGCTGTACGAACCATTATTGAAGCATATGAACGACATTATCGACCAGGGTACGCCAACAACTGTATTAATGCAGCGCGACAAACACAGGAATCTCGTGCCCTGGCTGCAGAGATACGGAGGAAAACTCACGGATTACGCTTTCTTTCCGATCCATTCCCGTTACCGGGACGCCTTTATCGGAATCAGAAAATCTACCCGGAAATTTATTGATATCGTAGAGATTCCGCCACCACTTTGATCTGTATTGCAGCCACGATGATTCTGCTCATAAGAATCTCATATTGTGTATTCACAGAGCTTCTGAATCCACTGTTGCTCTGGCATCCAGCTGTTTGAGCAATTCGGTATCCCCGAACACTGCCGCGAGCCTGCTTAGCTGTTCAATAAATCTAGTCTGATTAATTTCGAAGTTATTGTAATGTAAATCCAGCCAGGGCAATCCCTGATCTTTCAACAAGTGAAATGCTGCATCAGGATTACCATCCTGTTCGTAATGACGAGCCAGCTCACTGTATAGCTGGAGATAAATCGGGTTAAGATGCAACGCCCTGCGTAAGATTTGCACCGGTTTGACTTCATCCGGAAACACAGCATAGATGGCTGGATTGTACTCCAGTAAATCAGCGTAATAAATCTGAATCGCATAACGATACGGATTCAACTGCAGACCCTTACGGTATTCTGCAGCGGCGGCAATCGATAATGACCTGACTGCCCCTTTATCTGACTGTTGGTCCATTGTTTTTCGATACAGAGTTGCCAATGCAAAGTGGTTTGATGAATTACCACTGCGGTTGTTTGCCAGCCAGTAAATAACATCAAAGTAACGCACCGGTTGATTTTTAATCCAGGTAATACCGGGGATACCCTTGTGGTTATAAATCAACGCAAAGGACAGACCATCCAGAGCCAACACTACCCAGTATCCCCACAGTGTAATGAGCATCACTGCCAGTAGTGGTTTTCTGACTCGTTGCCCCTCATTCGACGATGTTCCCCCAGGCGTCAAAAACAGTATCCTTGCCAGGATGAACCCGATCATCATCTGGATTGGCAACAGAAACAGAGTGAAATTGATCAACCCATGCGTGAATGCTGTGCCTGCTGCTACCACTAAGATCAATTTCTCCACTGAGTCCGATGCTAATGACGCAGATTCGTACCGGGAATCTAAAATTTGGCGGGTACTGTTTACAAACCGTGAAATCAGGTACAAAACAAGACCCAGCAGGAAAAACAGTTGAACCGGTCCACCCTCCTGCAGAAACTGCAGATAATCATTGTGTACAAAATTACCGGTATTGGTCAGGTCGCCAGTGGTCCGATACACCGGGTAAAGAACTTTAAAGGTCGCCATACCTGATCCGCCAATCGGGTGATCGCGGTAAATCTGCCAGGCTGCATTCCATAATACAAAGCGCTGACTCCACGCGGTATCCTCTATATTCAGTGTGTAACCTTCATCGTGGGATGCATCGCTCTGACTTACATAGCTGTGAACCATTGAGAAACTGATGATTGATATCAATATCGCTGCAATTATTTTTTTCCTGGACAGGCGCCCTATCCATGCGACTATGACCACAAACAGGAACGCTGCTAACCAGACTACCGTGGCACCTCTTGAATAAGCACAGAATAGCGCCACTGCAAACAGCAGCAGCAACCCTTCAAGAAGATGCAGGGTCACCCTGGATCTTTGCTTTTCGATTAGATACTGAGAGAGTACAACGAAGAAAAAGACATTATTTACTGCTGCCCATCCATTTGGATCAATGAGCGGTCCATTAGCGCGATGCATAGTAATGACAAATTCACAGATCCCCCAAACTGCTGAAAATGACACGGGAATTATGGACAACCACAGGATTCGCTGCCAATCTGCTGATTCCAGCTGCCTGATTACTAGCGTAACCATGGGTAGACTGGACATTATCCAGAAGTAGTAGAAGCTATTCTCAGCCAACTGACTCCACTGAATAGTGGCGGCCAACCAGATAATGTAGGCAATCATTAAAACGTCTACCCGACGCCAGTTCGGCTGAATTCCCCTGACCAGGAGAATGCTTGCAGGTATAAGCAGTAAAGCAGCGCTATAAACGAGCAGCGGCAGATTTTCACCCGGGCCATTGCTAAAAGCTGCCAGAGTAAATGACAGAGCAATAAACCCGGCCACCAGAATTCTGGTACCCTTGTCAGTCATTCGGATATCCGGATTTGCATTGGGCCACAATTCAGATTAATTAACATCAAAGGTCTGTTATCATAGACGATTGTGCCGGAATAGCTCAGTTGGTAGAGCAGTTGCTTCGTAAGCAATTGGCCGGTGGTTCGAGTCCACTTTCCGGCACCAGTTACCGCCAGTCTAAATCATTCAGGTTATGGT